>DATGWX010000270.1:0-1577 GCA_035299275.1 Bacteroidia bacterium | reverse complement strand
AATTGACCTCGTAAGAAATATTTTTATTATGTACCAGGCTGTATTACTACTTTCAATTTTCTGTTGTGTCACACTCTTATATCTTCGATTCTCTATTCAGCAGTTCAAAGATGGCATTAACGATCACACATTAAGTACATATCCCCGCATATGATACAGGGTGACAAGGCATTACCATCTTTGTTTTGTCAAGAGCAACAACAGTACTTACGCAGGCAGAAAGGAGATGTGCTGCCATGCAGAATAAACAATAAGAGTTTGCGATGGACATTGCTGTTGGATAGTAAAAAACCAACAGTATCATGGATAATTTTTTTAAAAAATCAATCGGCGTGGATGTAGGAAAAGACGAGTTGTTCTTTTGCATCTGCGGCATTACCGCCTTACAGGAAGTAAAAATCAAAGGCACAAGAAAACTGCCCAATACCCCTGCTGGTATTAAGGAAGCTTTACTGTGGATAAGCAAGCATCGCAAAGAGAAAATTCCTTTAACGATTACCATGGAAGCCACCGGCATTTATCATGAGCGGTTAGCACTTGCCTTGCAACAAGCAGGGTATCGAATCAGTGTGATACTGCCGAATAAAGCCAGGAGCTATATGAAGTCGCTAGGCCTGCAAAGCAAAACAGATTCAATTGATGCAAAAGGGTTGGCCAGAATGGGAGCCGAACAACACTTGAAAGTTTGGGAACCACGGGCGGCTTTATATTATGAACTGCGACTGCTTACTCGCCACTACGAGGACATGCAGAAAACAATTACGAGTTACAGCAACAGGCTGCATGCTATGCAAAGAGGTATGTACCGCCACGAGCAATTAGAAAAGTCCCTGCAGGAGTTTATTAGCCAATTAGAAAGTATGGCAAAGGAAGCAGAGGCAAACATCCAGGCTCTCATTAAAGCAAATGATTACCTGTCTGCCAAAATGGAAAAACTCACCAGTATAAAAGGAGTAGCATTGTTAAGCGCTGCCACTGTCGTAGCAGAAACCAATGGTTTTGCCTTATTTGAAAACGTACGACAGTTGGAAAGCTATGCCGGTTACAATGTTATAGAAGACCAGTCAGGAAAAAGAAGAGGGAAAACTAAAATTTCCAAGAAAGGTAACAGCCACATCAGAAGAATACTTCACATGCCTGCTCTAAATATGGTTACCTATCAGGTAGCACCCTTTGCTAATCTTTATTCCAGAGTGCATGACAGCTCCAAAATAAAAATGAAAGGATATGTAGCTGTGCAAAGAAAACTTCTGGGCATGCTTTATACACTTTGGAAAAACGACTGCTTCTTCAATGCTGCTTATACAAAAACTATCGGAGAGGAGAAGCCGAAGTCTTCTTTTGTCTTGGCTTCGCAGAAGCCATAAAATAGTCCCGCAAAATTGCGGGACTACCCTAGATAGACTATCGTCGAGTTATCGCCGTTAGCCTTCTTTTGTCTGAAAACAAAGATAATCCTTGAAAATATCTTTTGGTTTTAATGACAGTACCTTGTGCGTCCGGTAGTTCTTATGATTAACATTACAAACTTGACTTTATAGCTTCAACCATTCAATTATTCCAAATGGTTCGTTTGT
>DATGWX010000269.1:0-9490 GCA_035299275.1 Bacteroidia bacterium | reverse complement strand
AGAGGTCACGCTTACCGAAAACTTCACCGCGGCAAATCCATACTTTAATACCTATTTTTCCGTAAACAGTATTGGCTTCACAAATAGCAAAATCAATATCAGCACGTAAAGTATGTAAAGGTGTACGTCCTTCTTTATATTGTTCAGTACGGGCAATCTCTGCACCGGCCAAACGACCTGAAGCCATTACCTTAATACCTTCAGCTCCCATGCGCATGGTAGATCCGATAGCTGTTTTGATGGCGCGTTTAAAAGAAACACGTCCTTCAATTTGAGCAGCAATAGAATCTCCTACCAAGCGAGCATCTAACTCCGGACGTTTGATTTCAAATATGTTAATCTGAACGTCTTTGCTGGTAAGCTTCTTGATTTCTTCTTTAATTTTATCAACTTCCTGACCACCTTTTCCGATAACAATACCCGGACGTGCAGTATGAACAGTTATGATGATTCTTTTAATGGTACGCTCAATCACAATTTTTGCGATGCCACCTTTAGGAATACGTGCGAACAGGTACTTTCTGATTCTCTCATCTTCGATAAGTTTTTCAGCAAAGTTCTTTCCTCCGTACCAGTTGGATTCCCATCCTCTGATGATTCCGAGTCTTAATCCTACAGGGTTTACTTTTTGTCCCATATCTGTTCTTTACTCTTGTGTTGTGGTTTCTTTTGAATTTTTATCCTGGCTCTTGGTGTCTACCACTAAGGTGACGTGGTTAGATCTTTTGCGAACTCTGTAACCTCTTCCCTGAGGAGCAGGACGAAGACGTTTCAACATTGGCGCACAGTCAACAAAAACGGTTTTAATAATAAGTCCGCTTTGTTCAACACGTGAACCTTCGTTCTTCTGTTGCCAGTTGGCGATAGCTGAAAGTAACAGTTTCTCCATGCGTTTTGCATTGTCATGTTTGCTGTTAAACTTCAGAATACCTAAAGCTTTTTCTACTTCCTTACCTCTGATCAGGTCGGCCAGCAAACGCATTTTGCGTGGCGAGGTAGGACAGTTATTCAATTTTGCTATTGCTTCCATCTTAATTACTTATCCTTTTTTACAGGGTGACCTTTAAATGTGCGGGTAGGAGCAAACTCACCCAGTTTGTGTCCGACCATATTCTCGGTTACATACACAGGAATGAACTTATTGCCGTTGTGTACAGCAAATGTTTGTCCTACAAAGTCAGGTGTAATCATTGATCTGCGAGACCAGGTTTTGATTACCGACTTTTTCTTGTTATCAGTTGCAGCCAGAACTTTCTTTTCCAGCTTCACATCAACAAAGGGTCCTTTTTTCAGTGAACGAGCCATATTATCCTATTACTTCTTTCTTTTTTCAACAATCATTTTACTAGTTGTTTTCTTAGGGTCACGTGTTTTGTAACCTTTAGCCAACAATCCTTTACGTGAGCGTGGGTGTCCACCTGAAGCACGTCCTTCACCACCACCCATCGGGTGATCTACAGGGTTCATTGCTACAGGACGTGTTCTTGGTCTGCGACCAATCCAACGGCTGGCACCGGCTTTACCTTTACGCTCCAATGTGTGGTCAGGGTTAGAAACCGAACCAACAGTAGCGAGGCAGGCACTCAAAATCATACGGCTTTCACCTGATGATAATTTGATGGTAGCATATTTACCGTCACGAGCTTGTAACTGGCCGTATGTTCCTGCACTGCGGGCAATTTTACCGCCTTGACCGGGATTCATTTCAATGTTGTAGATAATACTACCCATGGGAATGTTAGCAAGCGGAAGAGCATTTCCTACCTCAGGAGCTACATCTTTACCGGAGATTATCTGCTGTCCAACTTTAATTCCGTTTGGAGCAAGTATGTATCTTTTTTCACCATCGGTATACTCCACCAATGCGATAAAAGCTGAACGGTTTGGGTCGTACTCAACTGTTTTTACAGTTGCAGGGATATCAAACTTGTTACGTTTGAAATCAATGATTCTGTATTTTCTTTTATGACCTCCGCCAATGTAGCGCATGGTCATTTTACCGCTGTTGTTACGTCCGCCACTGTTCTTTACAGGAACTGTAAGGCTTTTTTCGGGTATGTTGGTGGTAATCTCTTCATAAGTATTAACTACTCTGAAGCGTGTTCCCGGTGTATTTGGTTTTAATCTTCTAACTGCCATGACTGTCTATACCTTATACGTTTTCAAAAAAGTCAATGGATTGACCTTCCTGTAATGTAACTATTGCTTTTTTGTAATTGGGCTTACGGCCTGAAGATGTACCTTTTTTAGTATATCTTGATTTGGTTTTGCCCGCTACAATTAACGTGCTTATTCCGGCAACGTTCACATTGTATTTTTTCTCTACCGCAGAGATAATCTGAGGTTTTGTAGCTTCTTTATCTACGATAAAACCATACTGCTTCAGCTTATCTGTGATAGCAGTCATTTTCTCGGTTATTATCGGTTTTTTCAGTACGCTCATTGGTTACTTATTTAACGTTTCTTCAATTGCTTTCACTGAGTTTTCCAACAGAATGATGTTTTTAGCATTCATGATTTCATAAGTGTTCAAATCAGCTGCTTTCATCACCTTGGCTTTCGCCAGATTTCTGCTGGAGAGGTAAAGGTTGGTATTGTAATCAGCAACTACCAGTAAGGTTTTGCTGTTGTTCACCTTTAAGTTCTCCAGAATGGAAATGTATTCACGTGTTTTTGGAGTGGCCATGTTAAACTCTTCCAGAACAAGGATATTATTTCCCTGTGCTTTGTAGGTAAGAGCTGACTTACGAGCTACGTCCTTTAATTTTTTGTTCAGTTTGAAACTGTAGTCGCGTGGGCGGGGACCGTGTATACGGGCTCCACCTACGAAAGTACCGCTTTTGATACTTCCTTTACGTGAACCACCTGTACCTTTTTGGCGGTGAAGTTTTTTGGTTGAACCGCTTACTTCACTTTTGTCTTTGGTTTTGTGTGTACCCTGACGTTTGTTGGCCAGGTATTGTTTCACATCCAACCAAATAGCGTGGTCGTTAGGATCAACGGAGAATATGGTGCCGTCCAGACTAACTTTTCTGCCGGTTTCAGATCCTTTGGTATTTAATACTGCTAGTTCCATCTTACTTTTCTACTAATACAAATGAGCCTTTAGCACCGGGTATTGCACCTTTAAGTACAATAAGGTTTTGCTCCTTTATTACTTTAATAATTTCGAGGTTGGTAGTTTTAATACGTGTACCACCTGTACGACCGGCCATGCGCATTCCTTTGAATACTTTCGAAGGGAATGATGATGCTCCGATAGAACCCGGGGAGCGCAAACGATCGTGCTGACCGTGTGTAGTTCCACCCACACCGCTAAAGCCATGACGTTTAACTACGCCCTGAAAACCTTTACCCTTGCTGGTGCCTACCACATCAACAAATTCACCTTCGGCAAATAAGTCAACATTGATAATATCACCCAAGTTAAGCGGGGTTTCAAATCCTTTGAACTCAACCAATTTTGATTTTGCTGTTGCACCTGCTTTTTTGAGGTGCCCCATCAATGCATTGGGAGTATTTTTTTCTTTTGCATCGCCATAGGCCAACTGAATAGACGAGTATCCGTCTGTTTCTTCAGTTTTAACCTGAGTAACAACACATGGACCAGCTTGAACAACAGTACATGCTACGTACTTGCCATTCTTGTCGAATATGCTGGTCATACCTATTTTTTTACCTATGATACCTGACATGATCAAACTTTTATTTCAACGTCTACACCGCTGGGAAGTTCCAGTTTCATTAATGCGTCAACAGTTTTTGCTGTTGAACTGTAAATATCGAGCAGTCTCTTGTAAGAACACAGTTGGAATTGCTCTCTTGCTTTTTTGTTCACGTGGGGTGAACGCAATACTGTGTATACTTTCTTTTCGGTAGGCAGCGGAATTGGTCCGCTTACTACTGCTCCGGTTGATTTAACCGTCCTTACGATTTTCTCAGCTGATTTATCAACCAGGTTGTAATCGTAAGATTTTAACTTAATTCTGATTTTTTGGCTAACCATTGTGTTATTAAGCTTTTGCTGCTTTTCCGTTTACTTTTGCTAATACTTCGTCTGTAATCATTTTAGGAGCGTCCGCATAATGCGAGAATTCCATGGTAGAAGTGGCACGGCCTGAAGTGATGGTACGTAAAGTGGTTACGTATCCGAACATTTCACCCAATGGCACTTTAGCTTTTATAACCTGAGCTCCGGCACGGGTATCCATACCTTCCATCATACCTCTGCGCTTGTTCAAGTCACCGATTACATCACCCATGTTTTCTTCAGGAGTTAATACCTCCACTTTCATGATAGGCTCAAGTAATACAGGTGATGCTTTGCGACAAGCTTCTTTGAAGGCAATTTTAGCTGCCATTTCAAAAGAGAAGGAATCGGAGTCAACAGGGTGGAATGAACCATCGAACAGACGTACTTTGATGTTATCTACAGGGTAACCTGCCAGCACACCATTGGACATTGCCTGATCGAATCCTTTTTGAATAGAAGGGATAAATTCACGAGGAATTGAACCACCTACTACTTCGTTTACAAACTCCAAACCTGGTTTCTCGGGATTGCCGGGCATCAATTCAAACATGATATCGGCAAACTTACCACGACCACCGGTTTGTTTCTTATATACTTCACGGTGCTCAACTGCTTTGTTGATAGCCTCTTTGTAAGCTACCTGCGGAGCACCCTGGTTACATTCTACTTTAAACTCACGCTTTAAACGGTCAACGATAATCTCCAGGTGCAGTTCACCCATTCCTGAGATTACAGTTTGTCCGGTATCTTCGTCAGTCTTTACACGGAAGGTAGGATCCTCTTCAGCCAGTTTAGCTAAAGCGTTACCTAATTTATCCGAGTCGGCCTGGGTTTTAGGCTCAATAGCCAAACCGATTACAGGCTCAGGGAAATCCATGGCTTCGAGAACAATCGGGTGTTTCTCATCGCACAGGGTATCTCCGGTTTTGATATCTTTAAATCCTACAGCTGCACCAATATCTCCGGCACCAAGGCTTTCGATAGGGTTTTGCTTGTTGGCGTGCATTTGGAATATACGTGATATACGCTCTTTATTCCCGCTGCGGGTGTTCAATATGTAAGAACCTGCATCCAGTTTACCTGAGTAGGCACGCATGAAAGCCAAACGACCTACAAACGGGTCGGTAGCAATTTTGAAAGCAAGAGCAGTGAAAGGCTCCTTGTAATCAGGCTTACGTGTTTCTTCGGCACCGGTGTCAGGGTTAATTCCTTTAACACTTTCTTTGTCCATAGGACTAGGTAAAAGTTCCATTACCAAATCCAACATGGTTTGTACACCTTTGTTTTTGAAAGATGAACCGCATACCATAGGAACAATTTTCATGGCAATGGTAGCTTTACGCAATGCATCCAGAATTTCGCGCTCAGTGATAGAAGCCGGATCTTCGAAGAATTTCTCCATCAAAGAATCGTCAAATTCAGACACAGCTTCCAGCAATTTTTCACGGTATTGAGTAGCTTCTTCCATCATATCGTCAGGAATAGGAATTACTTTATAAGTCATTCCTTTATCAGCTTCATTCCATACCATTCCGCGGAAGTTGATTAAGTCAACTACACCGGTAAAACTATCTTCAGCACCTATAGGTAATTGCAAAGGAACCGCATTGCTGCCCAACATTTCTTTAACCTGTTTTACCACATTAAGAAAATCGGCACCTGAGCGGTCCATTTTATTTACGAAGCCTATACGGGCAACGTTGTAATTGTTAGCTAAACGCCAGTTGGTTTCAGATTGTGGCTCTACACCATCAACAGCAGAAAACAAAAATACCAATCCGTCAAGAATACGTAAGGAGCGGTTTACCTCAACGGTAAAATCCACGTGACCGGGAGTATCAATGATGTTGATTTGGTATTGTGTATCACGGTATTTCCATGGAACAGTAGTAGCAGCGGAAGTAATGGTTATACCACGCTCAGCCTCTTGTACCATCCAGTCCATTGTAGAAGCTCCGTCATGCACTTCACCTATCTTGTGGTTCACACCTGAGTAGTAAAGAATACGCTCTGTAGTGGTGGTTTTACCAGCATCAATGTGAGCTGCAATTCCTATGTTTCTTGTATATCTGAGATCTCTGGACATTTGATTTATCTATTCCTGTTATTAAACTTTAAAGTGAGAGAAAGCTTTGTTGGCGTCAGCCATCTTGTGCGTGTCTTCTCTTTTCTTAACTGAAGCACCTTCACCTTTTGACGCTGCAATGATTTCACCTGCCAGTTTATCCGTCATTGATTTCTCATTGCGTGAACGGGCATAATTGATCATCCATTTCATACCTACAGCTATTTTTCTGTCAGCAGGTACTTCCATTGGGATCTGGAAAGTGGCTCCACCTACACGTCTTGCCTTTACCTCTACGGCAGGCATCACGTTGTTCAATGCTTTTTTCCAAACATCAATTCCGCGCTCCTGTGTTTTCTTTTCAACGATGTCTAACGCATCATAAAAAACGTTATAAGCGGTGCTCTTCTTGCCGCTCCACATCAGGTTGTTCACAAAACGTGTCACCAGGATATCGTTAAAACGAGGATCGGGTGACAGGATTCTTTTTTTAGCTCTGGCTTTTCTCATGCTGTGCTACTCCTAATTATTTTTTTCCTTTTCCTTTAGCCGGTGCAGCTGCTGCTCCTGCCTTAGGTTTTTTGGTTCCGTATTTTGATCTGCGCTGGTTACGTCCTTCAACACCGGCCGTATCCAATGCTCCGCGTACAATGTGGTAACGCACACCCGGAAGATCTTTTACCCTTCCGCCACGTACCAACACTATAGAGTGTTCCTGTAAATTGTGTCCTTCTCCGGGAATGTATGCATTCACCTCGTTGCCGTTACTTAAACGCACCCTAGCCACTTTACGCATGGCCGAGTTAGGTTTTTTAGGCGTAGTGGTGTATACACGGGTACAAACACCCCTGCGCTGAGGGCAAGAATCAAGGGCCGGAGATTTACTCTTCCACTGAGGTGTGGTGCGGCCTTTGCGTATCAGTTGTTGTATAGTAGGCATAAATTTTAACTACGTAACTTTTCGAAATTGGGAGGGCAAAGGTAAGGGGACTGAAACATATTTACAAGAGATTGATAATAAATATTAAAAAAAAATTACCCTTTCGTAATCTCTTGTTATCAAGCATTTTCGCTGTATGTTTGAAACACAATCGGGGTGGCAAAGGTGAACTTTCTACACCACTAATCCAAATTAATGTACAGGTATTTACATCTATTTATTTTGCTGGGGCTAACGCTTGTTTGCCAACAGGTTAAGTCGCAGTTTTCCATTGAGTTGGTTGACAGCAGCCAGAGTCAAACCAGTTTTAGGGGACTAAGTGTGGTAACTGATAAGGTGGTTTGGGTGAGCGGAAGTAAGGGAACGGTGGGTTTGTCAAAAGACGGTGGTAAAAGCTGGAAATGGATGCAAATACCCGGATTTGAAAAAAGTGATTTCAGGGATATTGAAGCCTTTGATAAAAACACAGCCATAATTATGGCATCGGGTACACCGGCTGTTATTTTAAAAACGGTTGATGGGGGTGAAAACTGGAAAGTAGTTTTTAGAGACAACCGACCGGAGATGTTTTTGGATGCCATGGATTTTTGGGACAAAAAAAGAGGTATGTTGGTGGGTGACCCTATTAATGGACGTTTTGTTTTACTTGAAACGACCAACGGAGGAGACAGTTGGCGAATGCTGGATAGTACACATTGCCCCGAGGCGCATGACCGTGAGGCCGTATTTGCGGCCAGTGGCACAAGTTTAAGGTGTTGGGGGAAGAATGAGTTTGGGTTTGTAACAGGTGGAGGGGTAAGTAGGCTCGTATTAGGGAAACAACTTTTGTCAGCTTTTACTTTTGTGGAATTAAGTATTCCTCAAGGATATTCATCAGCAGGAGCATTTTCATTTTCATCAGGGAAGGACTACTTTAAAGTGGTAGGGGGGGATTACTTGTGTGATACTTGCATTCTGGTCAATGGCTGTAATGTCTTTAAGTCAGATGGTTTGTATTCTAAACCTGTAACGGGATCAGTTTATACGTCATGCATAGAACTAACTCACGGTGTTATCAAAAGTGAAAAGGGCATCCTCTACTCAGTTGTTACCGGAACTTCTTATACAGAACTAACTTATGAGGTTTTTGTAAAAGGACATGGCATTTATCCGTATTTAACTTTCAGTATGGGATTTAATGTGGTTCGTCAATCAAAAGCAAAAAAAGGCAAAGCAGTTTTTCTGGCAGGAAGTAAAGGCCGTATCGCTAAACTGAATTACTGATGAAGAGTTTCCTTACCCGCAACATTCTGTTACTTTCACTGGTGAGCCTATTTACGGATGTGGCCAGTGAGATGTTGTATCCGGTAATGCCGGTATATTTAAAACAAATAGGGTTTTCGATGTTACTCATTGGTGCGCTGGAAGGGGTGGCTGAAGCAACTGCGGGTTTGAGCAAGGGTGTGTTTGGCAAATGGAGCGATAATGCAGGGAAACGTTTGCCCTTTGTGCAGTGGGGGTATTTTATGAGTGCCGTAAGCAAACCCATGATGGCCTTGTTTACATTTCCGCTTTGGATTTTTAGTGCACGTACACTTGACCGCTTAGGTAAAGGTATGCGCAGCGGTGCACGTGATGCCTTGTTGTCAGACGAAGCAGGAAAAGAGAATAAAGGTAAGGTGTTCGGTTTTCATCGGGGTATGGATACTTTGGGAGCTGCTATTGGTCCTTTACTCGCACTGGTTTACCTGCACTTTCATCCCGAAGATTACAAGACGCTATTTTTCATTGCCTTTGTACCAGGGTTGCTGGGTGTACTGCTTACTGTTGTGGTGAAAGAACATACAGCGGTGCCAGCGCCCGCCAAGCCAAAGCAGAGTATGCTCAATTATTTCAGCTACTGGAAAGAGGCCAATGCAACATACAAGAGTACAGTGTCGGGATTGTTGCTGTTTACGCTCTTCAATAGTTCTGATGTGTTTTTGTTGCTGTTGCTCAAATACAAAGGTTATGCAGATGAGAGTGTGTTGACGGTATACATATTTTATAACTTGTGTTATGCCTTGCTGGCCTATCCCGCAGGTTGGTTGGGTGATAAGTGGGGTTTGAAAAATAACCTGATTACAGGATTGCTCATTTTTGCCGGAGTATACGGCATGGTGATGGCGGCTGATACCATGTGGCAGGTATACATACTTTTCTTTTTCTACGCGGCATATGCGGCTTTAACCGAAGGCTGCTCCAAAGCCCTGCTCAGCAACCTGTGTGAGAAAAAAGATACCGCCACAGCATTGGGCTTCTACAGCAGTTTTAATAGTCTTGCGTTGATGCTGGCCAGTTTTATAGCGGGATTCATCTGGCATAACTACGGGCCTTCGCTTACCTTTGTCGTTACCTCGGCAGGTGCTTTAGTAGCTGCGGTATATTTGATGAGACAAAAGGTATGACAGACGTAATCTTTTTAATTATTGGT
>DATGWX010000268.1:0-2780 GCA_035299275.1 Bacteroidia bacterium | reverse complement strand
ATATGACAATAAGGTTCGACTGGTAGCCAAAAAGCTCGATATAGGCAAAACCACCATATACAGGATGATGAGCGATCTAAAAATCAAGTAATAAAAAAGGCTGCTATACAGCAGCCTTTTTTTATTAGTATATATCACTGAATGTGGTAATTATATCAGCCCTTTGGCATGTTTTTCCTTAATAACTTTGAGCATATCTACCGTCATCTTTTCAAGGTTCCATTTAGGATTCCATCCCCATTCCTTGCGTGCGCAGCTGTCATCCATGCTGTTTGGCCATGAATTGGCAATAGCCTGTTTCATGGGCTCAACGTTATAGGTCATCTGGAATTCGGGCATGTGCTTTTTAATTTCAGCAGCAAGAATTTCTGGATCAAAGCTCATTCCGGTGACATTAAATGAATTACGGTGAACCAGTTTTGAAGGATCGGCTTCCATAAGATCGATAGCTGCATCCAATGCATCAGGCATGTACATCATATCGAGGAACGTTCCTTTTCCAAGCGGGCAGGTAAATTTTCCTGTTTTAACGGCTTCATAGTAAATCTCAACAGCGTAATCAGTAGTACCGCCACCGGGCAGTGTAACATTTGAAATAATACCCGGATAACGGACCGAGCGTGTATCAACGCCAAAGCGTTTAAAGTAATAATCGCTTAATAACTCACCGGTCACTTTAGTTACACCGTACATAGTCTGGGGCCTTTGAATGGTGTCCTGTGGGGTATTGTCGAGCGGAGTACCGCCACCAAAAGCACCAATTGAACTGGGAGTGAAGAGAGCACATTTATATTCGCGTGCGACTTCCAGGCAGTTCATTAAACCTCCGATACCAACATTCCATGCGGCTAGTGGCTTACTTTCGCCAACGGCTGACAGGATAGCGGCCAGATTATAGATCGTATCGATATTATATTTCTTCACTACATTAACGATCTGCTCCATGTTGGTAGCATCAACCACTTCAGCAGGACCTGATTCCAGTAATTCACCGGTTGGCTTTGTTGATCTGAAACCGGCAACAACATTGCTGTTGCCATAACGTTTACGAAGTTCGAGGGTAAGTTCTGAACCAATCTGGCCCACTGAACCAATAACGAGAATGTTTTTCATTTGGTTTTTAGGTTTATCTTTTTTGTTAATCAATTCACAATAGCGCGGCAAAAATACAATAATTTGGCAAAATGGCTAAATTAAATTCAATTACAGAAAACAATATTTTAAATAGCAAAAGTCTGGAAATCAAGCATCTTAAGAAATCTTAAATTATTATTTAAAAGAACTCCGGTCTTGTTTAAAAGTAATATCTTTGCGCACTGTTATTTATCAAACAACAACCATAAAACATAAAAAATTAGCATTATGTACGATCGCGTTCAAGCTTACCTGCAAGAAGAACTTAACGGTATAAAAGAAGCCGGTTTGTTTAAAAATGAGCGGGTTATTACTTCTCCCCAGGGGGCAGAAATTAAAGTTAACACGGGTGCTGAAGTTCTTAACTTTTGCGCCAATAACTATCTCGGTTTATCCAATAATCCTAAGCTTATCGCTGCTGCAAAAGAAGCCCTCGACACCCATGGATACGGACTTTCATCAGTAAGGTTTATCTGTGGCACCCAGGATCTGCACAAAGCCCTTGAAGCTAAAATTGCTGAGTTCTTCGGCACTGAAGACACTATTCTTTACGCAGCTTGTTTTGATGCCAATGGTGGTGTTTTTGAACCGTTGTTAGGTGAAGATGACGCAATCATCAGTGACTCACTAAACCATGCTTCCATTATTGATGGCGTTCGTTTATGCAAAGCTGTTCGCTATCGCTACAACAATTCAGATATGGCTGACCTTGAAGAGCAACTCAAGGCTGCTCAGGCCCAACGTTTCCGCCTTATTGTTACCGACGGTGTTTTCTCAATGGACGGCAATGTTGCCAAAATGGATAAGATTTATGCCCTCGCTCAGAAATACGATGCAATGATCATGGTTGATGAATGCCATTCAGCAGGTGTTGTCGGTGCTACCGGCCGTGGTGTTACTGAATTACATAACATCCGTGGTAAAGTGGAAATCATTACCGGTACATTAGGTAAGGCTTTCGGTGGTGCTATTGGTGGTTTTACAACTGGAAAGAAAGAAATTATCGGAATGCTTCGCCAGCGCTCACGTCCTTATTTGTTCTCGAACTCTATACCTCCAATGGTTGCTGCCGCAGGTATAAAGATGTTTGATATGATGAGTGAGACAAATGAATTACAAGACAGGCTGCACGAAAATACTGCATACTTCAGCCAGAAGATGATGGAAGCCGGTTTTGACTGTAAACCTACACAGAGTGCTATTGTTGCAGTTATGCTTTATGATGCAAAACTTTCACAACAAATGGCTGCTAAACTCCTTGAAGAAGGAATTTACGTGATTGGCTTCTATTACCCTGTTGTTCCTAAAGGACAAGCCCGTATACGCGTTCAGGTATCAGCTGCCCATACCCGTGAGCACCTCGATAAATGTATCGCAGCCTTCACAAAAGTAGGTAAGGAATTAGGTGTTATAAAACCGGTTTCTTCATGCGGATGTGGTTGCGGATGTAATTAAGAGCTAAAGGTTATATTTATTAAACAGGGCCATTAAGGCCCTGTTTTTTTTTGAATGGGTCAGAGAGAGTTCCTCAGCCGCCGGCTTTAGGCAATTGTGTTGATTCAGACTTGCTCATTATAATGGATCGAGTATGTTCAGTTGCCAGGTCTTGAGAACTCAATTCCCTGTTTATTGTTCTTTGTTTATAC
>DATGWX010000267.1:0-2670 GCA_035299275.1 Bacteroidia bacterium | reverse complement strand
TGTTATCGCACAATCACTGCTCCAGCGCGACTTCACCACCGTTGGCGGAATACTGAAGGCCCATGCGTGGTTACTGTTAAATCCTCTTCTTATTCTACGTAAAAGAAAATCGGTGCAACGTATGCGTACGGTTACTGATAAAGAAGTAAAACGTTTTCTTTACAACGGCAGCATTGTGTGGGAATACTTCGGCAAAAAAAGAAAGACCTGCACTCAATTAAAAAACTATACTCCTTATGAATATTCAACTGATTAACGAAGCATTAAACGGACTGATGGTGTTACAACCGGAAGTATTCGAAGACGAACGAGGCTTCTTCACTGAAGTATACCGCAAAGATCAATTTCAATCACTGGGTATAACAGATGAATTTGTGCAGGACAATCACTCCCGCTCCTCGTATGGTGTGGTGCGTGGGTTACATTTTCAATGGGAGCCTCCCATGGGCAAACTGATGCGCGTTACACTGGGAGAAGCTTTTCTGGTTGCTGTTGACATTCGCAAAAACTCTCCATCACTGGGGCAGTGGTACGGAGAATACGTATCGGCTAAAAATAAAAAAATGGTTTGGGCACCTGCCGGATTTGCACGTGGGTTTTGTGTAACCAGCGACTTTGCTGAAATACAATACAAGTGTACCGGCATATACAGCAACAAAGCTGAATCAGGTATTTTATGGAACGACCCAGAGGTGGGTATTGAGTGGCCCGACATAACACCTGTGCTCTCGGCAAAAGATACAACCGCTCTAACATTGGCCCAATGGCTTAACACGCCTGCATCAGATTTGATTAAATAAACAACACCATGAGCAAGAAAAAAATATTAATACTGGGTGGCTGCGGATATATCGGCAGCGTATTATGCCCTTACCTTAAAAGAGCAGGATACGATATTGATGTGGTTGACCTGTGTTGGTTCGGCAACAGTTTGCCCGATGATATTCCGGTTAAGCAAATGGATATTTTTAACCTGCAATCGGAGGATGTAGCTCCTTATGATGCCATCATTTTTCTGGCCGGCTTATCCAATGACCCGATGGCGGAGTTTTCCCCGAAAGCCAATTTCATTTACAATACTGCTCTGCCCGCCTACATCGGTTACATTGCCAAAGATGCCGGAGTAAAACGTATGCTGTTTGCCAGTTCCTGCTCTGTGTATGGATACACACACAACAGAACATTCACAGAACAGGATATTGCGGTGAGCAACTATCCTTATGGTGTATCTAAACTGCAGGGCGAACAAACATTGCTGGCTATAGCCGATGAAAATTTTTCCGTACTCTGCTTCCGACAAGGAACTGTGAGCGGGTACAGCCCCAGAATGCGGTTGGATCTGGCCATGAATACCATGTTCAAAAACGCCCTTCAAAAAGGAGAAATCACACTCAGCAACAATAAAATATGGCGGCCTGTTCTGGGATTAAATGATTTGTGTGTGGCGTACCACAACGGCATTGAGGCTATGCTGAACGGTGGACACATCTTCAACATCAGCTCCTTCAACGCTACCATCGGAGAGCTGGCTTTGTCTGTAGTAAGCTTCATCAAAGAAAAATACGGCACCGACATATCAGTGAAAAACCTGGAAAAACAAGATTACCGCAACTACAAGGTAAGTACAGATAAAGCAAAACAACTCTTAAACTTCAATCCTCTACAAAATGATTTGGATATTCTCAGTGACCTACATGAGCATGTGGATTTATTCCGCGACTTTGATGATGAAAAATACTACAACATCAATGTATTCCAAAAAATAATGTTGTCTGACTCCCTTACTCTCACCGCATGAAAATATTAGTAACAGGAGCAAATGGCCAACTGGGTGCTGATATTGTAGCCTCTATGACTAATGCCGGTCAGGACGTAATCGGCTTAACTCACGAAGATTTGGATATCGGCAATCTGATGGAAGTAAAAAATCAGATTATGCGCGTGCAACCTCAGGTAGTTATTAATACCGCAGCATTCCACAATGTAGATGCCTGCGAAAAGGATATGGCCATGGCCAAACGAATCAATACCGATGCACCAGGATTTATGGCACGTATCTGTCGCTACAGAAGTGCACGATTCATTCACATCAGCACCGATTATGTTTTTGACGGTAAACAAAACAAACCGTATGCTGAAACAGATAATGCCACTCCGTTAAACGTTTACGGTCTATCAAAACTGATGGGCGAAAAAAAGATTGAAGCAGAAGGAGGCGATTACATGATTGCCCGTGTATCTGCTTTATACGGCACACATCCATGCAGAGCAAAAAACGGATTAAACTTCATTCAGTTAATGCTGAAACTGGCACGTGAAAAAGGAGAAGTGCGGGTGGTAAATGATGAATTTGTTTCCCCCACAGCTACGGCCGATGTGGCTAATCAGTTAACCCGCTTACTGTCGAGCGATGTACAGGGAATTACACACATGACTTCAGAAGGACAATGCAGTTGGTATGAATTTGCTGATGCTATTTTCCGCAACAGTAATACTGATGTAAAACTGCACCGGGCCAACTCATCCGATTTCCCTGCAAAAATTGCCCGTCCTAAATATTCAGTATTAGAAAACTCCCTGCTCAAACGCAGAGGTGTTAACCTGATGCCACAGTGGGAAGAATCACTTAAAAATTATTTGAATACAATAAACTATACAACGAATGGAGAA
>DATGWX010000266.1:0-2177 GCA_035299275.1 Bacteroidia bacterium | reverse complement strand
TTCATCAGCCCAGCATCTTGGCCACAAAAAAGGCCGCACCTGCTGCTAATGCTCCGATGGCCATAATGCGCAGGCCACCTTTTAACGGATGCTGACCAATAAGTTTGCTTTTGACATATCCGAAAATAAACAAGCACACTAAGGTGATAATGCTGGAATACAACAGTCCTGCTTCAGGCAAATCTGTAAAAATGTAGGCCAGTAAGGGAATAAATCCGCCAACAACGTATGACGTGCCGATGGTTAAAGCACTTTGCCTGGCACGGTTTAAACTGGGTTTTTCAAGGCCCAGTTCAAATTTCATCATAAAATCAACCCAGCGTTTTTTATCGGTAGCCAAATCTTCAGCTACTTCATCTTGTATCTTTTTACTGATACCGAATTCCACAAACACATCCCGCACTTCCTGTTTTTCTTTTTCAGGAAACTTGTCTACTTCATAATATTCCCGCTTAAGTTCAGCATCATAATGTTCCAGTTCGGTTTTGCCGGCTAAGTAACCACCTAAGCCCATTGCAATAGAACCTGCAATAATCTCTGCGGTACCTGCTGTAATGATGATGGCATTTGAATCAACTGCTCCGCTTAATCCTGCTGCCAGTGCAAAGGGTACAGTTAATCCGTCACTCATACCAATCACCACATCGCGCACAATTTCAGAGCCTTTAAAATGCTTTTCTTCATGCGAATGGTGCAGGTGAATATCCATAATAATTATCCTTCTTTAGGTGTAAGTCTTTCTACCAGTTCCTGGCTTACTCCGGTAAAGGAGAATCCTCCGTCATGGAATAAATTCTGCATGGTAACCATACGTGAGTAATCAGAGAACATGAGGGTAACATAATCAGCACAACTATCGGCTGAGGCATTGCCCAGTGGCGACATAGCTTCAGCATATTCATGGAAGGCATCAAAACCTTTTACCCCTGAACCTGCGGTAGTTTTAGTAGGTGATTGAGAGATGGTATTTACACGAACTTTTTTAGCTTTACCATAGTGGAAACCCCAGCTGCGGGTAATGGATTCCAGCAATGATTTGGCATCGGCCATTTCACTGTAATCAGGAAATACGCGTTGAGCGGCTATATAGGTTAATGCTACAGCAGAACCCCATTCAGCAATAGCATCTTTCTGGTAGCATATTTTTAATAAGCGGTGAAGTGATATGGCTGAAATGTCGAGTGTTTTTTTCATGAACTCGTAATCCAGATCAGTGTAGTGTTTGCCTTTACGAATGTTGAGTGACATGCCCACAGAGTGTAGTACAAAGTCAATTTTGCCACCCAGTATTTCCATTGATTTGTCGATAAGGTTTTCCATATCGGCATCACTGGTAACATCAGCCGGAATAATTTGTGCGTTGCATTGAGCAGCTAGATCATTAATGGCTCCCATACGCATAGCAATAGGAGCGTTGGTCAATGTAAATGTTGCGCCTTCAGCATGGCAGCGTTGAGCCACTTTCCAAGCTATAGAGTTAGAGTCTAACGCACCGAAGATGATGCCGCGTTTACCTTTCAAAAGATTGTAAGCCATATTTATGTTGTGTTGTCAAAATTTGAGTGTGCAAAATAGGAAAGTTTATACGAATACTAAACTAATCTCCGCTGTTATCTAACAACATTGAATCAACAGGGGCAGTGGTAGTGGAATCGGTAGGCAGGTAAATGTTGTTGTCTTCCACCTTTTTAGCGTCAGTTTTTCTTTTTTTCTTTTTTTCACTGCGCCTGAAAATCTCTCCGATTTTATTGAACTGCCGGCTGTAGTACAAACCCATGCCCTGCGTTTGTACGTTTTGTGTGTTAAACAGGTTGGAATTATTGGTACTGAAGGCCTTCAGCTTCAAACGCCCGTCATCAGTTAAATCATATTTGGCCTGAAAGTTTATGTTCAAGTCGGTGCGCAAAACATCAGAACTTGTTTGTACTTCCAGTCGGTCATCTAAAAATCGTCTCGACAAGGAAATAATCATTTCCCGCTGTTTGCTTTCATCCTGAAACTGGTAGTTTAAACCAATGTCCCAGTTGGGGTCTATCTGAGAGAGCAAATTACTCAACTGGTTAGAGAGCAAATCGCCCGCACTCTGGTAAGCAGCACTGCCGAAATGAACAGCGTTGTTGCTGGTGGTACTTATTTGTCCGGTGTTATCAGGCTGCGTAAAGGAGCCAGTCATCAGC
>DATGWX010000265.1:0-1914 GCA_035299275.1 Bacteroidia bacterium | reverse complement strand
TGAGTGATGTGGTGGCTATGGATAAAATTCTTAAGACCGTGTTATTCATTTTTCTTGCCCCGCTTATTGGTATGGGTATGTCTATGGGTATTACGTTAATCACTGTAATGCGCAATACGTGGATACGAATAGCGATTATGGCGGGAGCTGCGGTTATTACCTGGTGGGCGTTTGACTTATTTGAACAAAATAAGATGAATGAGAACATATCAAAGTACCTGCAGGCAGATAAGATTAAAAAAGAAGTGGCACATAATCCGGAAGCGAAACCTAAGCTCGATTCTATAAATGCACAATTGAAGGCTATTGAACCGTTAATTGCGCAGTACGATGAGTTAGGCAACAAAGAGGTGGCTGCCCGCATTAAACAAAACATTAACCCGAATGTAGATGAGGCTAAAATAGCTAAGGACCTGAACAAAGCCGATAACTCTTACCTTGTCTACGGCATTATGGTAACCATGCTCATTTTTGTGATGGCCTATGTGTATGTAGAGAAAATAAAAACGCCTACAGCTTTTAAAATGTCGAACATGTTTAAGAAGCTGCAACTGCTTTCTTCCGCAGCATTTAGTGTAGGACATGGTGGTAACGATGCGCAAAAAGTTATGGGCATTATTGCAGCAGCTATGGTGGCCAACGGAGATATTACTGATTTAAAACAAATGCCTGATTGGGTTCCTTTGGCGTGTTATGCAGCTATTGGTTTAGGAACCATGAGTGGCGGATGGAAAATTATTAAAACCATGGGCACACGCATTACCAAAGTTACACCACTGGAAGGTGTATGTGCTGAAACCTCCGGTGCACTTACTTTATTCATGACGGAGCAAATGGGTATTCCCGTAAGTACTACACATACCATCACCGGTTCCATTATTGGTGTGGGAGCTACCAAACGGTTATCTGCGGTACGCTGGGGTGTAACCGTAAACCTGCTGTGGGCCTGGATTCTTACTATACCCGTAAGTGCTACACTGGCAGCCATAGCCTATCTGATTGTAACCGCCTTGAGTTAATTTTTTGAAAATAGTTTAAAAAGGCTCACCTAATTGTGGGCCTTTTTTGTTGGTATCAGGTGAGTAATATCATTTTTCACTTCGGCCTGATGGAGTACTTTTGTTTTTATATGAAGAGAAATATTATCGGGCTATTACTGCTTTCTGTTGTAGTGCTTTCTATAGGCTCTTGTGGCCTAAATTCAACAGATAAAAATGCTGCTGCAACAGATACGTTGCAGTACGTTCAGGAGTACAAAATGTTGAGTTATAATAACTGCATGCCTGATTCTTCTTCTTCCTGTACGTACATTCATTTCAGTTATCCTGACTTTACAGGTTTGACTTCACCACTTCAGGATTCTGTGAGTGAAATGCTCGCTCAAATTTTTACCGATGGTGAACACAACATAAACAACGCAGATAGTTTGCAGCAAAAATTCATTCAGGAATACAGTGCCTTTATTGCTGAGCAGAAAGATTACACAACGCCCTGGTACATCAACAAAAACGTAAACGTGTTGTTACAAAACAAACGCTGGATTACATTCAGCTACTCACAGTCTTCATTTACAGGCGGGGCACACGGAATACAGGAGCAACATTACATATTGCTAGACAGAAATACCGGAAAACGATTGAAGTTGTTTGACTTTTTTGACAGTACAGCTATTTATAAACTTACTGCATTGGCCGACCCGTTATTCAGGTCAGAGAAATTGATTGCGCCTTCACAAACGTATGAAGAAGCAGGTTATTGGTTTAAAGATGAACACTTTTACCTGAACAATAATTTCTACATCCACAAAGACGGAATCACATTTTGTTATAACCCCTATGAGGTGAGCAGTTATTCAAACGGAAGTACGGTAATTACGATTCCGGCTGCTAAAATAGGAAAGCTGGTGCGTAAAGA
>DATGWX010000264.1:0-7224 GCA_035299275.1 Bacteroidia bacterium | reverse complement strand
CTTCAGCATGACTTAGTCTTCTGTATAAATAAGTAATCCGGAGCGTATTTTGGGTTCTATCCAGGTCGACTTTGGAGGCATAATCAGATTTTCTTCTGCTACGGCCTTTACCTCATCTACTGATGTGGGGTAAAGTGTAATGGCAATACTGCACTCATTGGAGTCAACCATTTGCTGCAGTTTTTTAATGCCTTTGCTACCGTCAATAAACGCCAATCGGGAATCTGTTTTACTATCTGTGATATTGAAAATCCGGTTAATCAGAAACTCCTCCACAATACTTACATCGAGTTGATCTAATGTACCGTGTAGTGAATCTGCATATTCTTTTTTGAGTGAAAGTTCATACGCATGCTGATTGAAATATAAACCAAACTGCATCTTTTTAAGAGGCTGGTACGGGAGATTGCCGCATGGCTTTATGTGGAAATATTGACCCACTCTTGCCAAAAAATCAGGTGCGTTTACAATCTCATCATCTTTAACTAAACGATGATATTCGTAAATGTGAAGCTTAGAAAAGGGGATGACACAAACCGGGAAAAAGTTGAAATGTTCTTCTCCTGTGTATTGAGGGTTTTTCTTTCGCTCCATTTCGCAGTAAGCCGCAGCTCCGGCAGAACGGTGATGTCCGTCAGCTATATATAATTTATCAATACGAAGAAAGTCCTCTGTAATCAATTGTAAAGTTGCTTCATCACGCACCACCCAAAGATTGTGCTTTAATGAATCATCACTGATAAAGTTATAGTCGGGCTTCTGTTGTGTGATTTGTTCCAGCAACTCTTCAATCAAATTACTGTCGGGATACGTAAGCAGTACGGGTGAACCAATGCTTTTAAAGAAACTGATATGCTCAAGTAGTTCATTCTGTTTTTCTGTACGGGTATTTTCATGTTTCAGAATGCCGTTATTGTTGTATTCATCAACCGATGCTGCAGCTATTATTCCGGTGTATGCTCTGCTTCCGTTAATACATTGGTATACGTAGAAGAAGGGGGTATTATCACGTATAAGAACATGTTCCTGAATGAACTTTTGCATGTACTCCATTCCTTTGGGGAAATGTTTGGCCGGATTCTTTTTCTCATCAGGAAAATGCAGATGAGGTTTTACCACATGCAGGTACGATAAAGGGTTTTCCTGCATCAACTTCCACGAAGTTACTTTACTTGATGCATCCAAAAGCGGAGCCGATACCTGATCAGCCAATTCAGGAGTGGGGCGCAATGCCCTGAAGGGTCGGATAGTTGCCAATACCTGAGGTTATTTCTTAAATTCCTGTATGATTTTTTCAGCCAGCTCAATGCCGATTCTGTTTTGTGCCTCTTTGGTTGATCCTCCAACGTGAGGACTGAGACTCACATGCGGATGTTGAAGTATATCCATAAATACAGGAGGCTCTTTTTCAAATACGTCCAATCCGGCAAAGGCAATATGACCACTGTTTAATGCAGCGAGTAAGGCTTTCTCGTCAATTACTCCGCCACGTGCACAGTTTACCAAACCCACACCTTTTTTCATGGACGCCAATTCTGTTTCGCCAATTACTGCTTTATCTCCTTCGTTAAACGGAACATGAAAGGTAATGTAATCACTTTCTGTAAGTACACGTTCTTTGCTTACAGTAGGTAGGGTATGTTTTAAGCGGTAGTCATTTCCTAAAGCGGGCATATAAATAGACAGGTCAACTTTCTCCACATACGGGTCATATGCCAGCACCTTCATACCCATGCCAATGGCTATTTTAGCAACTTCCTGCCCTATGCGTCCAAAGCCTAAAATACCCATGGTTTTGCCTTGCAACTCAATTGCATTAGAGGCTGTTTTTTTCAGGTTGTTAAATTCTTCATTACCTTTTACAGGCATTACACGGTTAGTGATTGGAAGAAAGCGAGCACCTGAATACAGGTGAGCAAATACTAACTCAGCTACTGAAACAGAAGATGAGGCCGGTGTGTTGATTACCTTGATTCCTTTTTGTTTGGCATAATCTACGTCAATGTTATCCATTCCCACACCGCCTCTGCCAATGAGTTTAAGATTGGGGCAGGCATCAATAATATCTTTACGTATTTTGGTTGCGCTACGTACCAATACTGCATCGTAGTTTTTTAATTCTTCAGCCAGTTTATCCTGTGCTACTTTATCCGTAACCACAGTAAATCCTGCTTTTTCTAATATGGATTTTCCGTTGGCATCAATGCCGTCATTTGCGAGTATTTTGGTCATTTTGTGTTTAGCTATAAATTGAATTCTAAATTAAGCTCGTGAAGCTGATTTTAATTTTTCAAACTCCTGCATGGCATCAACCAGGGCGTTTACGCTTTCCAATTCCAGTGCATTGTATAAGCTGGCACGTAAACCTCCCACAGAACGATGCCCTTTCAAACCGCTCAGGTTTTTGTCTTTGCAGAATTTCAGGAATTCATCTTCCAGGCTTTTATCGTTGAGCACAAAGTTAACATTCATGCGGCTGCGGTCTTCTTTGGCCACTGTACCAACAAACAACGGGTTACGGTCAATTTCAGCGTACAGGGTATCAGCTTTCGCTTTATTGCGTGCTTCCATGGCTTCGAGTCCGATGGATTTTATCCAGCGGAGCGTGTGCATACATACAAAAATGGCGAAAACACTTGGGGTGTTGTACATGGAACCATTGTCGATATGAACTTTGTAATCCAACATTGTAGGAATGGTGCGTGCAGCTCGTTTCTCCAGGAATGATTTTTTCAGGATAACCAGTGTGGTTCCGGCAGGGCCCATATTTTTCTGGGCTCCGGCATAAATCATGTCAAACTTATTCGCATCAAACGGGCGGCTGAAAATATCAGAACTCATATCACACACCAACGGAACTCCATGCGTATCGGGGAAACTGAACATTTCTGTTCCGTAGATGGTGTTATTGCTGGTGCAGTGGTAATAGGCTGCATCTGCGGGTATAGTATAATCCTTGGGTATGTAACTAAAGTTTTTATCTTCACTGCTGGCCAGTACGTTTACTTTACCAAACATTTTTGCTTCCTTAATGGCTCTGCTGGCCCATACACCCGTATTTACATATGCAGCGGTTTGGTTATCACCCAACCAGTTCATGGGAATCATATCAAACTGTAAACTGGCACCACCCTGTAGAAATACCACAGCATAATCATCATTTAGTTTCAGTATATCTTTTACTAACTGTGTGGCCTCATCTACAACAGCTTCATACTCTTTGCTGCGGTGTGAAACTTCAATAAGAGATAAACCTGTACCTGCGAAATTTTTAAGTGCTTCAACAGAGGCATCAATTGCGGCTTGTGGTAAAATAGCCGGACCTGCACTGAAATTATGTATTTTACTCATGGAAGGAGTTAATTATTTTTTGCGAAAATAAGATTTCTCTGAGGTTATTCGTTAGCGTTGGGTGAAAAATGATTGAATATCTTGATATTTGTGCGCATTAAATAGTTATGAAAAAAATCAGTATAGTCATTGTTGTACTCTTGGTCTCGCTAACTGCTGCGGCTCAGCAACCCATGAAAAATCCTGAGCAAAAAAAGAACACAGAGGAACCAAGCGATAAGAAAGAAGATGAACCGGATGAACAGAAGCCGGAGAAAAGCCCCTTCTGGAGCAAGGTAAGAGTGGGCGGAAATGCGTGGGCCTCCTTTGGAGATTTTACCTATGTTCTGTTGCAACCCACTTTAGCATACCAGGCCACTGAAAGATTATTGGTAGGTACAAGCGGAACTTACATATATCAAAGTCAACAGGTACCCACCTCAACAGGAGGTACGTTTAAATTATCTTCCAGCTTGTATGGCGGGAGTGTATTGGCACGATACAATATTATCTCCGGACTTTTTGCCAATGCAGAATATGAAGCACTCAATTATGATTTTTATGATCCTGCTGTTTACAACACCAACAGAAGATGGGTGGGTAGTGCATTGGTAGGTGGCGGATACACATCAGGAGATATGGGTAGTTTCAGAGGGCCTTATTTGTTGGTACTCTACAACCTCAATCAAACTATTTACAGTCCGTACCCCAGCCCGCTTATTATAAGAGCAGGAATTCTGTTTTAACTAAACCAGTTTACTACTTGTGAAATAAATGCTTTACCTACTGCCGGCTTAAAGGCAATGGTAAAAATAATGCCATGTAATGAGCCGTAAAAGTGCGCCTCGTGGTTAATATTATCTGAACCTGAGCGATTACTCATGTAGTAGGAATAAATGAGGTAACCTACTCCAAAAAGTACCAACGGAAAATGAATGGGTATAGGAAATATCATCACCATTTGAAATGGGTCGAACAAGATAGCAGTGAACACTATAGCCGATACACCACCTGAAGCACCCAAGGCATTGTAAGAGGGAACCGTGTTGTATTTTTTGTAAGTAGAAATATTGGCTGCTGCAATACTGGAGAGGTAAAGAAATACAAACATAAAAGTTCCCTTGCCACCAAACACGGCCCCGTAGTAACTTTCTACCATTTGTCCGAAGCTGTAGAGCACATACATGTTCACCAGCAGGTGAAAAAAATCAGCGTGTAACAATCCGCAACTCAAAAAGCGGTACCACTCTTTTCGCACCCTCGTAACAAATGGGTTAAAAATGAGTTGATCCATCAACCGGTGATTACTAAAAGCCAGCAGGCTGACCGCAGTAGTGATTAATACAATTATTAAAGTCATATATAGTTGCCAAAACTACGCAAGAAAAGCGCATTTTTGAAGCAAAGATTAGCTAACCGTTGAAAAGAATAGGTGTTTTATCAGATACACACAGCCATTTGGATGATGGAGTAGTGGAATATTTAAAAGAATGTGACGAAATATGGCATGCCGGAGACTGGGGAAGTATTGAAGTCTCTGACCGGTTAAAATCTTTAAAACCCGTAAAAGGTGTATGGGGCAATATAGATGGCCGGGAGCTGAGGCTTACATATCCTGAAACAGCGGTGTTCATGTGTGAGGACGTAAAAGTACTCATTACTCATATTGCGGGTTACCCCGGTAAGTATGCTGCTAAGGTAAAGCAGCAAATTATAGAGCACAAGCCCGGCATTGTAGTTTGCGGACATTCGCATATCCTGAAAGTAATTTTTGATAAACAACTGAATCACCTTCACATTAATCCGGGTGCAGCAGGCATCAAGGGCTTTCATCAGGTGCGTACATTAATCAGATTTTCTATTGACCATGCAACCCCAAAGGACTTGCAGGTGATTGAACTTGGAAAACGGATATAAATAATATATTTGTCAGGTTGAAGAAATCCATTGCTATATCATTGTTCGCTATTATGCTCTACAATATTGCGGGGTATTATGCCGTATATAATGTGCTAAATATTCAGGTAAAGAAGCACGTATGGAAACTTCAGAAAGGGCAGATACCGGATGCAGACTTACTGACCTTTTCCACTTATATAACAGCTGATGCAGATTTTGAATGGGTGAAAGAACATGAATTCCGTTACAGGGGTAATTTATACGATATCATTCGCAAAACAGAAACAGCATCCAGTGAAGTATGGTACTGTATTCAGGATGAACGAGAGCAGGAAATGCTCTCTCACCTCAAGCAGCAGGTTCATCAAAACAACGGACATCCCGCTAAAAATGCCAAACTATTAATCAAAAGTATAGTCAAAGATTATATTGTGGAAATACCTGCTTCTGTTCATGTTTCTCTAATACGAACAGCGCATTCTTCTTGTTTCATTTGCCTGTTTCTGCAACCTGATTTAAAAAAGGAATCGCCCCCGCCAAGGGTTAGCTGATTTTCACCACTTCAGTTTTAATTCTGCTCTTACATACATGTTATGTGAGCGGCCAGTTTTTATTTAATCACGTTTAATTTTTATATGAAATACATAGCAACATTAGCGCTGCTATGCATGGGGTTTATCTCCCGTGCACAGCAGTTGCACATATATAATAAATCAGATCTTAAACCATTGGAGGGCGTTTTGGTCTACGTTCCTAATACCACCAATGCCGTTCAATCAAACGCTAAAGGTGTAGCTGACTTGACGGCCTTTTCATCTTCAGATACATTACTGATAAAGTTGGTGGGGTTTCAGTCGCAGCAATTTACTAAGTCAGGTTTGGAAGCTAAATCATTTAAAATTTACCTGAGTGAGGTAAGCTTTGATTTGGACGAAGTTGTGCTCACAGCAAACAAATCAGAAGAGAAGAAGATTGATATTCCACAGCAGATTGAAGTTATTACGGCCCGAAAAATTGAGCAAAACAATCCGCAAACCTCAGCCGATTTGTTACTTCAAACAGGTAAGGTGTATATGCAAATGAGCCAGCAGGGTGGAGGCAGCCCCATTTTGCGCGGCTTTGAAGCCAACCGTGTGTTGATGGTGGTGGATGGGGTTCGACTGAACAATGCCGTGTACCGTGCCGGGCATTTACAAAATGTAATTACCATTGACCCCAATAGCATTGACAGAGTAGAGGTAATGTACGGCCCCGGTTCAGTAATGTACGGCAGTGATGCCTTGGGTGGAGTAATGCATTTTTATACCAAACGTCCGCAGTTGTCCACTACCGGTAAGTTGTTGGTTAATGGATCTTCTTTTGTTCGCTATTCTTCCGCCAGCAATGAAAAAACGGGCAACGTATCAGTTAACATCGGAGGCAAAAAACTGGCCTCCTTTACCTCTTTTACCTACAAAGATTTTGGCGATTTAAAAGCCGGTGCCAACCGCCCGGCAGCCTATTCTGAATTCGGAAAAGTGCTCTACTCTGCACAACGCATCAACGGTGCTGATTCAATGGTGAAAAACAAAGATTATAATATTCAGAAAGGAGCGGGGTATTCTCAGTATGACATTACACAGAAATTTTTATACAAAGCAGGTAAGTACATTGATGTATTGCTTAATGTGCAATATTCCAATTCAACCGATATACCTAGGTTTGACCGTTTGACTGAATACAGCGGCAGTAAACTCAAATTTGCTGAGTGGTATTACGGACCACAAACACGTTTCTTTAATTCGCTTACAACTGAGTTTAAAAAAGAAAATACTTTTTATAAAACCGCACGAATTATTTTATCTCAACAAAGCATAGATGAATCAAGACACGATAGACGATTTAATGCGGTAAATAAACGTTCTCAAATTGAAAAAATAAACGTTTATGCGCTTAATGCTGATTTTATAAAAGATTTTAAAAAGAAACACGAGTTGCGCTACGGTGCAGAAATAT
>DATGWX010000263.1:0-10147 GCA_035299275.1 Bacteroidia bacterium | reverse complement strand
TGAACCCGGGTGAATTTTATGCCTTACCGCAATCTCCGCAAACGTTTAAACAGTTGTTGATGGTGAGTGGTTTTGACCGCTACTACCAGATTGTAAAATGTTTCAGAGACGAAGATTTGCGTGCCGACAGACAACCTGAGTTTACCCAGATTGATTGTGAAATGAGTTTTGTGGAACAGGAAGATATACTTAACCTGTTTGAGGAGTTGGTAAAACACCTGTTCAAAAACGTAAAAGGAATAGACATCAAAGAACTGCCCCGCATGACCTATGCAGATGCCATGAAGCAGTACGGCAGCGATAAACCCGACACACGTTTTGAGATGAAGTTTGTGGAGTTGAACGAGGTGGTAAAGGGAAAAAATTTCAAAGTGTTTGATGAGGCCGAGTTGGTGGTGGGTATTTGTGCCAAGGGTTGTGCAGAGTACACCCGCAAGCAATTAGACGAGCTTACGGATTTTGTAAAACGCCCGCAAATAGGTGCCACAGGATTGGTGTATGCCCGTGTAAATGCCGATGGCAGCATCAAATCTTCTGTAGATAAATTTTACGATGAAGCCGCATTAAAACAATGGGCCGAAGCATTTAATGCACAACCCGGAGACTTGATTCTGGTGTTGGCCGGTAAGGCAGATAAAACACGCAAGGCATTGAATGAACTGCGCCTGGAGATGGGAACGCGCCTGGGTTTACGCGATAAAAATACCTTCTCTTGTTTGTGGGTGATTGATTTCCCGCTGCTGGAGTTCAATGAAGAAGAAAACCGCTACTTTGCCATGCACCATCCGTTTACTTCACCCAAGCCGGAGGACATTCATTTGCTGGATCAAAACCGTTTAGGAGAAGTGCGTGCCAATGCCTATGACATGGTGATTAACGGAGTAGAAGTAGGAGGAGGCTCGGTGCGTATTTTTAATAAAGAACTGCAAAGTAAAATGTTTGGCATACTTGGCTTTACCGAAGAGGAAGCGCAAAAACAGTTTGGCTTTTTAATGAATGCTTTTCAATACGGTGCCCCACCACATGCCGGTATTGCTTTTGGTTTCGACCGCCTGTGTTCCCTGTTTGGTGGTGCCGACTCCATACGCGATTTTATTGCTTTCCCTAAAAACAACAGCGGCCGCGATACCATGATTGATGCACCATCTACCATTGATAGCAAACAAATGAAGGAGCTGGGGCTAGTTAGTACTGTAAAACCATTTACAGATGAGCAAAAGAGAAACATCCTTGAAATGATTAAGGAAATATAGTTTGTATTATAAGGTAAGTCTTTCACAAGCATCCAAGCAAACAAACTTTGCGCCCAGTTCTTAAACGATTCTACATTATGTCACAAGTTTGCGTCCATGTCACACATCATATTTTTCTTGACGGTGTATGCAATAAATCCACATTATAATTTCGCTCTATCATAGAGTTTTGAAAATGCCAACAAATATTTTTAACTAAAAGTTAAAAATATTTGCAGAATACAAATTTAATTTTAACTTTGTATTCCAATATGGCAGACTTAAAATTTAACGTAATTAATAAATCGATAAGACGAAAATCTTCTAAAAGAAAGGTTCTAATGAATATTGATAGTAGCATCAATATTTTAAATTTACTTGAAGAATCACTTATTGTAGAGAAAGCTAATTTTCCGACTACTCATAACATTGTTACAAAAGTTAAAACACCTCCTTTGGTGTTTTCTAAAATAAATGTAACAGAGGACAATTCTTTTGAAAACAATGAAATATTAGATACTTTAAATGTAATTAAAGCCAACAAAATTAGTGTCCTTGAATTGTTTGGTGGTCATATAATAGTTCAAAGAGAATTAGAAGTAGCTATTCAAAAGACACTCAAAGACTGGAAGAAAAAGAAATTATTGTCAGGTGATTATACATCAATTAGGCCTGCGGTTCTTAATATTCAAGAACAAATAGAGGAGCTTAAATATAAAAATAAATCATGTTGGAATAAGTATTGTGCACTAAAGTTGAAGCAACTTCTTGCAGATTTGCGTGTAGAGTTAATGGGCTTTAAATATGCAATCGCAACTTACACCAATATAAGGCTCAAGTTAAAACGTATTTCTATTTATAACATCTTCTTAAAAGTAATTCACAATATTAATCAGTTTGCCTGTTACCCTAAGAATGATGTCGATGGTTCTAATTTAATAAAATTCACATTAATCAAAATGAGTTTATTAATTAAAGATCCATACAAAAATGAAAAAATACGAGAAAGAATATATTGTTGAAAAGATGCAAGAAATTTTGCATGCAGAATCAAAAAGGTTATCAAAAAAAGGTATTGCACAATTAGCAGCCTTAACTGAAAAGGTAAAACAAACAAATACATCAGAAGGTTTAATAAAGACACTTTTAGACTTATTCCTCAATAACTTGAAACAATGAATATAGGAACAACAATTAGGATGATGAGACTTGAAAAGGGAATATCACAAGGTGAGTTATCTCGCATGATAAAAATCTCTCAAACTTCTTTATCTCAAATTGAAAATAACATTAAATCCCCAAGCAGCATAACAATGAAAAAATTATCGCAAGCACTAAAGGTGCCTGAAGTTTTTTTCTATTTTATGTCTCTTGATGAAAGTGACATACCTCCAGAGAAAAAAGAGCTTTATTCGGTTATATACCCATCATTACAGGATATGGTAAGAAAACTTATTGTATAGTGTCGTACATATTTTATCCTTTGTTGGCGTCCCCAGCCATATCCTCCTCACCTAAGCGTAGGTTGTGCCTACGCTTTTCTTTTATGTAGCTTTTAGCTACAAACGCACAAAGCCAGTTTAAAGGTCACAATGGTTCACTGTTTCTATCCTTGATTAACAGCGTGCAAGAGTAGCCAAAGGCTACAATAAAATGCAACGTAGCTACAAGCTACGCTGAGTGCTATTTTGTTATTTGCAGCAAGACCATATTTTTGTACAAATTACTTATCATGGGTTATGCTTATCAAATCAAAATCAGGAAGGAAATTTCCAACCATTTTTGGATACATGTAAACTAGTTCTAACGACAGTAAAAACATGACCCCAAGAAAATATTGTAGATGAAGAAGACTAAGCATAATAGCACATTCTGTAGAGGGTTGACACCCTTAGTTGTAGTCACAGCTTTATTGACTTTGTTTTTCCAAAGTTGCAAACCATTCAAAGAAGTAAAAAAAACAAACAACTCAAAGACGGAAATATTGGGTATTTATTCCAATGACTGCGACTCTATAGACAATAAATATGCTACTAAAAAGCAACTGTGGCAAACGGTTGACAAAAAATACATTCCTGAAAAGGCAGGTCTTGAAGTTAAAATCCAATCAACCCAAAACAACAAATTATTTGTGCAGCTAATTGACAACGATAGCGTGATTTCAGCAAAAATAATCAAAGGGCATTTTAAGGATGACCAATGCTATTATAAGCGAAGATACTTTTATATTGTTCCCATTTTGCCAGTTCTTTGGTGGTTTGAAAACAGACAGACTCGAATATATCTTAATCAAGGTTACTTAGTATTAGAAGAAAAGGAAGACACTGGTGGAGCAGTACTAATTATGGCAGGCGGAAATACAACCAATACCAATAGACTTTATAAGAAAATACGCTAAACCCAGTCCCTGGTTGGCGTCCTCGCCACACCAGACTTGCAGGCAATGTTAGCCAACCGGTGAAACAACAGGAAAAACAGTAAATTGAAATAATGACTAGAAAAATTAGTAAGAACACCCTAGTAACAGTTGCTTTCATATTTCTTATGTCGGCAATCCTAAGTTGTAATTCTGACAACAAAACAGCTACCAAAACCGATTCAACGGCAACAGTTGAAAACGAAACAATACCTGACACGGTTGTTCAGTTTTTAATTGCTTCGGCTGCTAATGATTTTCGTAAACATCAACCACCCACACCACTTGATTTTCGTAACGTAAAAATCGGCTACATCACCTCATCAAACAACGAGAAGATTTATATTCTATGTGGGGAGTTTCTGTCAAAAGAGAACAACGAGTGGGTGGAGTTTACCACTATTAAAACATCGGGCTACGAACAATACCTGGGAAAAACGCAGTATTGCCAGGATGCAACAATGGTTTTGGCGAGTGAAAACCTGTTGGTCGGATTAAAGACTAAATTTACAGAGTGAAGCGTTGCTTCCGTCAGTTGTTGGCGCTACGCCCGGCTACATTGAATTTAATATGTATAGATTTGAACCTTACACAACAGGCAATATTTAATTCAAGGGGACAAATAATTAGAAAATCAGTATGAGCAAACCAACCAATTACTTTTTCCTTTCAGGGCTTTTTTTCGTGGTATGGCTGGTGGTAGAGTTTACTGATATTTATGGTGACTCCGGGTGGTTTAAAGCTTTTCTGCTGATTCTTTCTGCCACATTTTTGATTAGTGGAGTTGCCGGCAGAAAGAAGGAAAACAAAAACACTGAAAAAAAGGAAGTATGACAAACGATTATTTAGATAGTGTAAGAAAGCAGTTTGAGTATTACAAAATGCTGGGTGATAAAACATTTTTGCAAGTACCGGACGACAAGTTGTTTTGGCAATACAATGAAGAGGCTAACAGCATCGCAATACTTGTTAAACACCTTTGGGGCAATATGCTTTCCCGTTGGACAGACTTTTTGACTTCAGACGGAGAAAAAGAGTTTCGTGACAGAGACGCTGAATTTGAAAACGACATCAAAAGCAGGGCAGAACTTTTGGATAAATGGAACGAAGGCTGGAACTGTCTTTTTAATGCAATCAATTCATTGACACCTGAAGATCTTGAAAAAATTATTTACATACGCAACCAGGGCCACACGGTAACTGAAGCCATTAACCGTCAACTGGCACATTATCCCTACCACATAGGGCAAATTGTATTTTTAGGAAAAATGCTTAGCGAAAACGGTTGGTCGTCCCTGTCCATTCCAAAAGGAAATTCTCAGGCCTTTAACAACGACAAGTTTTCAAAACCAAAACAACGAGGACATTTTACAGACGATTTTTTAAAAGACAAGAAAGAATAAAACTCAAGCTACTAACACTTTTTTATATTAGCTCCGGTCCATGGTTGGCGTCCCCGCCATACCACAGTTTATTTTAATTTGCACAAGTTCACTTTTGTTTGGTGTTCCCAAATAATGCTATATTTGGTTAAACATTCTACTTACCCCATTGCTACACGAAAAACAACTAGCTGAACAGCTGCTTCGGGAAGAGGTGCTTTCTGAGAGCGAATTCCATCAGATAGACCAACACCTGAGTACGCAAAAAATTTCCCTGCACTGGGAACTGCGTATGTTGCTCTATATCGGTATTACACTTTTCACTTCAGGGTTGGGTGTATTTATTTACAACAACATCGGTTCAGTGGGGCACCTGTTGCTGGTGTTGCTCATGTTTGCCGGCTGTGCAGGGAGTTATTATTATGCCTTTAAAAATGCACTTCCGTTTAACAAAGAATCTGTTCAACATACGAATCCGTTTTACGATTACATCGTACTTATGGCCTCGTTGCTGTTCGTTTCGGCATTGGGTTATTTGCAATACCAGTTTAATGTATTTGGTACGTACATCAGTTTGCCCACGTTGTTTTCTTCGCTGGTGTTGTTTTACACGGCATTCAGGTTTGATCACAAAGGAGTACTCACCCTTGCCATTAGTTTGCATGCAGCTTACTGGGGTTTGATTGTATCGCCCATGGAGTTGGTAAACAACCCCGGAATGTTTGACGGAGGGGAACGTTACATCTGGATTTCAATAGGTGTAGCAGCGTTGTTTTATACCTATGCGTGGATTTGCAGAGGGTATAAAGTAAAAATTCATTTTGTACCTGTGCTGCTCCATTTCTCCATCAACATCATGTTGCTGGCTTTGGTTACTGCTGTGTTTACGTTGCCGTTTAAAGGGCTCTATTTTGTTTTACTTTTGTTGGTCTCTGTGCTTTGGTTTGTGGAGTCGCGCAGGGAGCGGTCGTTTGCACTTTTTATCAGCCTGGTGTTGGCCAATTACATTGTTATAAGCTATTACATATTAAAAGCAATATTTGATTGGATTGATGGAGATGGCATTACTGCAGCGCTGTTTTACCTTATGGGAAGTACAGTAGGTATTATTTACATTTTACGTAACCATAAAAAATTTACCGGCCATGATGTACAGTAAAGAAAAACTGGATGCGGGCCGTAAGTTAAGGGCACTTACCGGGTGGTTAAAAAATCAGTTGATTTCAGAAGACAGTTTTCACCGTGCACAGATTAACGCGGGTGAGTTGTACAAAAGTTACAGCCTGCTCAAACGCATAGGCTTGTATGTGCTTACCATGATTGCGGGGCAATCGGCATTTTCTCTTTTTGGTATGGTGGCGTTGGGTGATATGGGTTGGAAGCTGATGTCATTAGTTATTGGTACGGGTACTTTTTTTGTGCTCCGGCTTTTTATTCAAAACAACCACACGTATAAACAAGGCACCGATGATGCTTTGTTACACATGGCAGTGGGTTATGTTGCCGGAGGGTTTATCTCTATTTTATCGCCCGATTTTTCAGGTATTCAGTTGTCACTTACACTGCTGTTGTTGCTGGCAATTCTGCTGGTTGCAGTATACCTGTTTGCTGATGCGTTTCTTGCTGTACTGGCCATACTTGTTTTGTATTTTATTCCCTTGCACCTGGTTTCACTGGCAAGCAAAGAACTGCTCTTTTTTTCATTCGCTTTGCTGCTTCCTCTCAGTTATATCATCACCCGTTTAATTAAACAATATGATACCCTGCGTTACCACTACTGGCACTCCTGTTTTCAGGCGGTGCGCTATACGGTGGGGGTGTTGGCGTATTGCAGCATCAATTTATTTGTAGTAAAAACACTGGCCTATCAATTAATGGGTGCAGAAGAAATTCCTATGCAAACGGCATTTCTGGTTACCACTGTTCTTTTTCCGTTGGCCTTACTTGTTATGGGTTTATACTACAAGCAGAAATATTTACTGCATACCGGTTTGTTTTTATTTCTTCCCACGGTGGCCACCATCAGGTATTATTATTCCGTGATGCCCATAGAAGCAGCGCTCATGTTGGGAGGTTTGCTCATCATCGCGGTGAGTTATTTTGCTATCACCTTACTAAAAAGAAAAGATACGGCCTTCACCTTTGAGTCTGATGAAGACGAAGACCTGTCGACCGCAGAAACCTTGATGTTGCTTAATCAATTTGCCCCCAGAACCATAGCCACAGAAGAGAAGAAAATATTTGGTGGCGGAGACTTTGGCGGTGGTGGCGCAGAAGGTAAGTTTTGAGAAGTGATATTTGTTCAGCAGACTACTGCACTGCACACTTCTCTCTACACACGGGATAACTTCTTTTTCACCTTTCTGCAAAAAGCCCTAAACTTGATTCACTAAATTACCACGCATGGCACTCAGCAGATTCTGGTCTTACATCATCGTACTCAGCGTTATCTTTATTTTTTACTTGCTCGCTTCAGGCGGTATGTATTCCATAGGGCATGTGGTAAACGGCAAACAAAACGATGCGTTGGTTATTGCCGAGTTCCCTGCTGATAACATCAAAACAAGCGATACCACATTTTATGCGCAATTGCTGGCAGCCAAAACTGCCGGCCTGGCCATAGGAGACAGCACTTACGTATTGCAGGACAACGGCATTATTCAGGTGTGCCACGGCAAACAAGCCGCTGACGGTATTTTCGCAACCTGTAAAAATACCATCATGGACATTTGGTTGCCACTTATTGGTTACCTCACTTTTTTTTGTGGATTGTTGCATTTGCTCAATGATTCCAATGCTATAGAAAAACTGGCCCGAGTGCTGGCTCCTTTTTTTGTGCGTGTATTTCCTGAGTTACCCAAAGGGCATTCAGCCTACGGATTTATGACCATGAATTTTGCCGCCAACTTTTTGGGGTTAGACAACGCTGCTACCCCCTTTGGTTTAAAAGCCATGGAAAGTATGCAGGAGGTAAATGCCGATAAAGACCGCGCTTCCAACAGCCAGATTATGTTCCTGTGCCTGCATGCTGCGGGTTTAACATTAATTCCTACGTCAATTATCGGGTACCGTGCGGCACAACACGCCACCAACCCCGCTGATATTATGTTGCCCTGCATCATTACTTCTTTTGTAGGAACCATAGCCGCATTACTTTTTGTAAGCATAAAGCAACGCATCAATTTACTTAACGGGGTTGTAATAGGTTTTGTGACCGGTGTGAGTGCTTTAATCAGTCTTTTGTTGTTTTACGTAAATAAGCTGAGTGGCATAGAGAAATTCCATTTCACCGGCAACCTGAGCAACGGTGTGTTGCTGTTCATCATTTTGCTTATAGTGGCCTATTGCATTTGGCAGGAAAAAATATTTAAGCAAAACAACACCAATATTTTTGACTCGTTTGTAACCGGAGCAAAAGATGGATTTACCACAGGCTTGCGCGTGTTACCTTACATGGTAGCCATGCTGGTAGCGCTTAGTATATTCCGCAACTCAGGTTTAATGAACATCATTATGGACGGGCTTTCAGCTACCCTGAATGTGTTTGGCGTTGATCCGCAGATTATTCAGGCCATTCCCGTAGCATTGATGCGTCCTTTCAGCGCGGGCGGTTCACGCGGTTTTATGCTCGATGCCATGAAAACCTACGGTCCGGATAGTTTGGCCGGGCAGCTCAGTTGCCTGTTTCAGGGAGCTGCCGAAACCACCTTTTATGTAATTGCCCTGTACTTCGGTTCAGTGAACGTAAAAGAAACCCGCTACACGCTCAGCATCATGCTGCTGGTAGACCTGGTGTGTGTGCTTACCGCCATTGTGGTTTGCCGGCTCTATTTCTAGGCTGAGTTCCAACCAAATAATAAAAAGCACAGGTTTACTGTGTGCATAGCGTTTTTTGCAATAAATTCGCAGTTTAAGCAACAATAAAATTAGACCCCATGGCCTTAGAATTAACAGGAAAAATCGTTCAGAAGCTGAACAAAACAGAAGGCGTTAGTAAAGCCGGAAAAAACTGGAGCAAACAAGAATTCGTTATTGAGACACAGGAAACCTATCCGAAGAAAGTTTGTCTGAGTGTAATGAATGAAAAAGTGAGTGAGCTGGAGAAATTCTCTCCCGGAACAGTAGTGACCGCTTCACTCAACATTGAATCACGCGAGTACAACGGTAAATGGTATACGGATGTGAAGGCCTGGAGAATTCAGCCCGTGAGCGGTGGCGGTTCAGCAGCTGCAGATGATACTTTTTACCCTGATGCTGAGCCTCCGTTTGCAGCAGATGAAGCAACGGACGATTTACCGTTTTAATACATGAGCAGCGAGCTTAAAATTTACAACACACTTAGCAGAGTAACCGAAAAATTTACTCCCCTCCTTAAAGGTCATGTGGGTATGTATGTATGCGGTCCTACCGTATACAGCAACGCCCACCTGGGCAATGCGCGCACCTTTATTTCATTTGATGTTATTTTCAGGTACTTTCTTCATTTGGGTTACAAGGTACGTTACGTAAGAAACATTACCGATGCCGGCCATCTGGAAAGTGATGCCGATGAAGGGGAAGATAAAATCAGTAAAAAGGCCAAACTGGAACAACTGGAGCCGATGGAAATTGTGCAGCGGTACACCATCGATTTTCATAACGTGATGAGCGCATTCAATGCACTTCCTCCCAGCATTGAACCCACAGCTACCGGGCATATCATGGAGCAGATAGAGATGACCAAAAAAATCATCGCCAACGGATATGCATATGAGTCTAACGGAAGTGTTTATTTTGATGTAGCTAAGTTTGCAGCAGAATACAACTACACCGTACTCACCGGCAGAAACCTGGATGAGTTGCTCAACAACACCCGTGAACTGGACGGACAGGAAGAGAAGAAAGGGCGTTTGGATTTTGCACTTTGGATAAAAGCGAAACCGGAACACATCATGCGTTGGCCAAGTCCGTGGGGAGAAGGTTTTCCCGGCTGGCACCTCGAATGTTCGGCCATGAGTTCTAAATACCTGGGAGAAAAATTTGATATACACGGTGGCGGTATGGATCTGGCACCTACACACCACACCAATGAAATTGCACAGAACATTGCCTGCAACCACAGCTCACCGGCCAACTAC
>DATGWX010000262.1:0-2487 GCA_035299275.1 Bacteroidia bacterium | reverse complement strand
TGTTTTTTGAATATACTTTACCAAATTCGGCAGGAATATCTTTTATCAGTTTGCCTGTTAGTTTTCCGTCTTCTCCTGCATGGCATTGCACACAAAGCATGGATGCAATACGTTGCCCGTTCATCACCCGTTCAGGAGTTACATCTGCTTTAAAATCTGAGGTAACAGGTGCATAAGTCGGGATATCACTTAAGCCAATGTACAAGGCCCCCAGTGTTATGATCACTACAAGCAGCAGGACAATTATTCCTATCCATTTTAATACTTTTCTCATTGTTGGTTGGTTTTGGTTCTGATGCTAAAACTACAAACTGAAATCAATCTCACAAATTTTATTTTTAACTACCTGCGGCTAACCCTAAATTGCGGGGTGCATAAAAAAGTATTGTTTTTATTTCTCTGGGGCATTTCTGCTTGTTTTGCTCAGACTCCTCCCTTATACAGAATCTACTTTAAAGATAAGGGCGACATCAGCCAGATTAAACCGGAACAATTTCTTTCTGCTAAATCAATTGACCGAAGAAAAAATCAGGGAATAGCGATTGATTTTACCGATTACCCCATCTGTTCTATTTACCTTAATGCACTAAAAAAACAGCGGGTGAAGATTGTTGCCAGTTCTAAGTGGCTCAATTATGTGCTGGCTGAAATGAATGAACTGCAGTTAAAACGATCTAAAGAATTATTCTTTGTAAGGAATATTAGTCCAGTGTGTGAGCCGTATCATTCGGCAGTAGTAAGAAGTCATTCCTCCAAAGATTTTGATGTAGATTACAGCCGAATTTCCATTTACAGGCAACAACTTCGTATAACGTTTAATGATGTTTTAAATGCACACGATTACCGCGGGCAAGGCAAACTCATTTGCCTGATGGATGATGGGTATTTAAATATTCACCAAATACCGGCATTCAGGCATTTGTTTATGGAGAACAAAATACTGGGCACATATGATTTTGTAGATAATGACCCGCATGTGTTTGATGCAGGCGGACATGGTACTATGGTGCTTTCCAATATTGCGGCCATTTATCCGCAAAAACTATATGGAGGGGCTTATGATGCGCAGTTTTTACTTACACGCACAGAAGACATTTCTTCTGAATCAAGAAGAGAAGAAGACAACTGGGCCATGGCTGCTGAGTGGGCTGATAGTATCGGAGCAGATATTTTCAGCACCTCATTGGGGTATTCCAAAGGTATGACGGATAGTTTAGAGAACTATGTTTATTCAGAAATGGACGGTAATACCACCATCATAACCCGAGCTGCTGATTTAGCTGCCACCAAAGGGATTCTGGTGATTAACAGTGCGGGCAATGAAGGTAATAGTGCATGGAAATACATCTCTGCTCCTGCTGATGGTGACAGTGTACTTACTGTTGGAGCAGTAGACAGCCTAGGTGTAAGATCTAGTTTCAGTAGTTTCGGGCCAACGGCTGACGGACGATTAAAACCCGAGGTAGTTACACTTGGCAGCAGAAGTACTGTTGTGGGCACTGACGGAAATATCTACCGAGTAAACGGCACTTCATTCAGTTGTCCGTTAATGAGTGCATTGGCCGCTTCTTTGTGGAGCAGCAAGCCACAAGCTACCGCCTGGCAAATACGGGAGGCTTTAATACAAAGTGCCCATCAATATTCTACCCCCGATACAGCTTTGGGTTACGGAATACCAGATGCGCGTAAAGCTTTTTATCTGCTGCATGGATATTACCTCCGCGAACCGGTTGACTCAGCGATGTTGGAACCCATTGGTATAGAGTTGATGCCTAATCCCGTTCAGGATAAACTACGCATTGTGATAGAAAACAGGTACCAATTTACGCAGCTAAAACTACTGCTAACCTCTCTACACGGACAGGCTATACTCGAAAAAACCTTTCCACTTATTACCGATTATCAAGAGAAGAAAATAGACGTGGATGTTGCCGGAATAACAGCCGGAATGTATTACGCTGAATTATTTAACGAACGTCAGGAGTTGCTGTACAAAGGCAAACTGGTTATCACCCGATAAGCACAATATCTGTGTTTACAGAAAAACTATTTGTGCATGGGAATACAATTTTTATATCTTTGCACCACTTTACAAGGTACCGTGGCCGAGAGGCTAGGCAGAGCTCTGCAAAAGCTCCTACAGCAGTTCGAATCTGCTCGGTACCTCTAAAGGCCCAAGTGGTGAAATTGGTAGACACGCCATCTTGAGGGGGTGGTGCTCGTATGGGCTTAGGAGTTCGAGTCTCCTCTTGGGCACAGAAAGCCGCTGATTTTCAGCGGCTTTTTTCATATTATTATATCTCGGTGCGGAGGGGCTATCACCCCTCGCGTTGGGTAGAACGCCCTTTCAGGGTTGGTAGCGTAATAGTAAATAGCTAAAAACAAATACCCTTATTTTACTTTAGTTTGCAGCATGAAAGCAGCTACCTTACATGAACTGAAAGCAGAACTGAACAACCTGCCTCCTGCTCAGGTTGCAGAGCTGTG
>DATGWX010000261.1:0-3053 GCA_035299275.1 Bacteroidia bacterium | reverse complement strand
AGCCTTGTGCTGGAAACCGATTCACCTTACCTCACACCTGTACCTCATCGTGGTAAACGTAACGAGAGTGCATATACCTTGCTGGTGGCAGAAAAGCTGGCAACCGTGTACAATAAAACAGTGCATGAAATTGCTGCGGCAACTACTGAAAATGCCCGAACGCTTTTCCGTTTAAAATAATTTCAAAAGCCTTATCTTTGCCGTCCTTTAACGGAGAGTTGTCCGAGTGGTTGAAGGAGCACGCCTGGAAAGTGTGTATACGGGAAACCGTATCGAGAGTTCGAATCTCTCACTCTCCGCAAAAATTAATTTGCACAATGAACAAAGGTCCGGTTTCACAATTTGTAGAAAAACACTACAAACACTTTAATGCCGCAGCGTTGGTTGACGCAGCCAAGGGTTACGAAACACATTTAACTGAAGGTGGTAAAATGATGATTACCCTGGCCGGTGCCATGAGTACCGCTGAGTTGGGTAAATCACTGGCTGAAATGATCCGTCAGGGCAAAGTGGACATTATCTCGTGTACTGGAGCCAATCTGGAAGAAGACATTATGAATCTGGTGGCGCATTCGCACTACAAGCGTGTGCCTAACTACCGTGATTTGAGTCCGCAGGATGAGTGGGATTTATTAGAAAACCATTACAACCGGGTAACCGACACTTGCATACCGGAAGAAGAAGCTTTCCGCAGGTTACAGAAACACATTTACAAAATATGGAAAGATGCCGACACAGCCGGTGAACGCTATTTCCCGCATGAATACATGTACAAAATATTGCTGAGCGGTGAGTTACAGGAGTACTATGAGATTGACCCTAAAGACTCTTGGATGTTGGCCGCAGCAGAAAAAAACTTACCCATTGTTGTACCGGGCTGGGAAGACAGTACTATGGGCAACATCTTCGCATCATACGTTATTAAAGGCGATGTAAAAGCTACTACCATGAAAAGCGGTATTGAATACATGGTGTGGTTGAGCGAGTGGTATCGGGCCAACTCATCGGGCAAAGGCGTTGGCTTTTTTCAGATAGGTGGTGGTATTGCAGGTGACTTCCCTATATGCGTGGTACCTATGATGTACCAGGATTTAGAATGGCACGATGTTCCTTTCTGGGGCTACTTTTGCCAAATAAGTGATTCAACTACCTCGTACGGCTCTTACTCAGGTGCAGTTCCCAACGAAAAAATTACCTGGGGTAAGCTGGACATCAACACACCTAAGTTCATCGTGGAAAGTGACGCTACTATTGTAGCTCCGCTGATGTTCGCGTGGATATTGGGTTGGTAAGGTATTTAGAACTTTAGCGCCTGAAAAGTCAGAATAAAAGCACTTTATTCATAATTATAAACTCCTATTGGATTGTTTCCATTTTCAATATCAGACCATATAAAACCGTACTTTTCTTGCTCTGACCAATTGTTTGGATATTTAACTCTGAAGTAACCACCAATTGTTGACTCCATTCCATCATTTGAACCTCCTCCAATACCTAATGTCATACCTGCTGGAGCAAAATCGTTCCCTTCAAATTGAGAAGATAAAAGAGCTATCAAAGCACACATTGCATCTATTAGATTTTCGAAAGTAGCTTTTTCAAATTCTGTGTGTCTATTATGCTTTGTTTTATTGTATGCATTCCACCAAGGAAGTGTAGAATCACTATTCCACGCCTCAAAAGGCCGTCTAATATTTTGATTCCCATTCCAAATAGGCAATTTAACCTCATAAAGCGACAACCTATGAGTGATATTAACTTTTTTATAATCATTCATATTCCAATCCCCAGCTTTTGAATACCCGTTTTCCTTGAGTATTGCAACAAAATTGGCTTCGATTTCAATACATACTCTCAAGAGTAGTTCGTGAATTCTAAATGAATAAGTTTGAAAGTTTACGTCTGCTGGCTCTATATAATCTAATAAATTTTTAAAATCCTTCAGTATTATTAAAAATGCTCTTACATAATGTTCTGGTGACTCTGCAAAATCCTTGTGATGTATATAATACCACAATCCACCTTGCTCTTTAGCCTCGTCTGTGAATTGTCTAACTGTTCTTTTGTATGGCTTAGCTAAACTCATAATCTAAATTTAATTACAGTCATGGTACACAAATCAAATGAAACTAACGTGCTGTCAGATGCCACATCCGACAAAAGAAAATCATACCGTCTGAGGTAGGTATTTCGATAACCAGGTATTTTTTAATGGTGTTAACCAGAAGGAATCAAACTCTTCACGATTCTGAACCACGTTATTAAATACTAAAGTATCGGCTGTAAGTTGGCCTTTGGAAAGTAAATCAGCCACCTCATGTTGTTTGCACACATTAATTTCATCTCCTGATTTATAGGCCACCAGCAAACGATTGAAGAAAGACACCTTAAAGTCACCTTCAATGGCTTTTAGAAAATTCACAGATTTATCAATGCCGCAACCACTCACATTATTAAATGACTCATCTAACATGACCACCACAAACCGACCGTACATTAAGTCCATAGTGGCTTTGAGTTGCTTATTGTGAGCTGTCCACTGTTTCACAAACTCATTAAAAAAAACAGCAAGTTCCTCTTGCTCTTGTTCATTGAAAACTCTGTCGGCCTGATACACCCAAACGCGTGCATGTGGTGGCATGGTGAGAAAATTCATAGTGCAAAGATAAATTATAAATCCATAGCTGAAGCAACTAACTCCGCAATGTCTTTCACTTCAATTTCCTGTTCCTTGTTGTGGTGCTTTACACCATCACGCAACATAGTCATACAAAACGGGCAGGCCGCAGCTACCACATTGGGCTGAGCCTCGAGCATATCATCTGCACGTTCCAGATTAACTTCTTTTTTGCCTTGCTCAGCATCTTTGAACATTTGAGCACCACCTGCACCGCAACATAAACCATTGGCTTTGCTACGCTTCATTTCCACCAACTCCACATCCAGCTTCTCTATCACCTCACGCGGTGCTTCGTAAATATTATTGGCACGGCCCAGATAGCAGCTGTCATGATACGTAATGCGCTGACCATTGAATGAACCGCCTTTAATGC
>DATGWX010000260.1:0-14386 GCA_035299275.1 Bacteroidia bacterium | reverse complement strand
GATGTGCAAATACAACTGCAAAACAGCGAAGGGAAAAAGTACAATTACTCTTTTAGTAAAACAGGCAGCAGTTACCGTTTAGATGCAGGTCTTTTGCCAGCAGGAACATATTCCTGGACTGCACAGGTAAACTATAATGGTAAAACAGAAAAGGTAAACGGCAGCTTCACCATCACTCCTCTAGTGGTTGAACTATTAAACACGCGTGCCAATCATCAACTGTTGGGCGATATGGCGAATGAAAGTAAAGGTCTTTTGCTTTATCCCGATGAGTTAGATAAAGCCATTGCATTTATTCAGAACAATGAAACCATTAAGCCTGTAGTCTATCGTCAACAGGAAATCATGGATTTGATTCATTTGAAATGGGTGTTTGTTTTCCTGCTCCTGCTCTTAACCATGGAGTGGGGAATAAGAAAGTACCGTGGCGGCTATTAGACTAATGAAATAAAACTGTGCTGCGTTCAGCAGCCATTACAGCCGACCACACCAATACCATCATAACCAGTATACTGATGAAAACCAATGTAGCTGTTCTATCACTTTCCATGCTGCAAAAAAAAGAGGTACACCTGAAAGTGTAACCTTTCATTTCATCAACGGTAAGAACGGATTCACTAAATGAAAAAAGCCCGGCACATTGCTGCACTCGGGCTATAACCTAAACCTAACCTATGAGAAAATTATTTTATTCTTATGCCTCTGTATTTAATCGCTACGGTGTTAAAATAACCTAAAGCTCCTCCCGAAATGTTAGTAGGTAAGTTGGCGGGAGGACTATCAAAAAAGCCATTTGGATTCATTTGCGTAACTAAAGCCATGTAATACAGGTAGGCTTCTGGTGTAAGCGATTGTCCTTCTAGCACAATGGTGTCATTCATATTCACCGGGAAAGGAGTGGTGAAAGTAATGTAGTTCCCATCAACAAACTCATCGTTGGCAATCACAAACCTGTCAGAGCGATTGGAAAAATAGCCATTCTGTAAGAACTTAAAGCGATAACTGTTGCCTTGGCCTGCAGGCTCCTGTGCATACATGGTAACGTAATACCCGTCTTCAGGATAACTTACTCCTTCTTTGCGGTAGATGTAAGACAAAGAATCAATATTAGCCACTGGCAAAATTTTACCCGAAGCAGTATAATTCTTGCCCTTGTAGCTTACAAGAAGTGAATACGTACGTCCTACTTGCCCCTGAGGAAATGACGCAGAGGTTTTGTAATTACCCGGCAACTCCTCTTTGAGTGTGTCAACATTATTTAAATCATCTTTTACTATGACTAATGCTCCGCTCACACGGGCCGTAGGTTCGTTTTTAAGGTATGGGGCAGTTAGAGACAGTTTTACGTAGTAAGGACCCGGCTGATCCGAAATAAGTCCATCAATCACCAGTTTTGATTCTGCAGTGTCCAAATCGTAATCAATTACTTCTTCGCAAGAAGAAAACAATGCAACAGACGCAAAAGCTAAAATGGAAAATAAAATATGTGTGCGTTTCATGTGTTTGTTGAGTTTTTATCAGAACTTAAAGTTCCAGCTAACAGATGGTATAAAAGTAAACAGATAGGTTTTGACAGCCTGGTATTGGTCAGTATAACCCTCCCTTTGGCGGAATACAATAGAATACGCATTTTTACGTGCATACACATTGTACAAAGAGAACACCCAATACGATTCATACTTGGCTGTTTCAGATTTTTTCTTGGGGTGCAAAGTAGCCGACATGTCTAAACGATGGTAGGCTGGCATGCGGTAATTGTTGCGGGTGGTCATGTAAGGTACCACATACCCGTCAAACTCATAACGTGCATCTGGTGCAGAAAATGCTCCTCCGGTGATGTAAATAAAATTGGCCGATAAGGTCCACTTTTTACTCTTCTCGTAGTTAAATACTGCAGAGAAATTGTGACGATGATCATACCGAACGGGATAAGCTTTATTATCATTAATACCGTCAATCTTGCGGTCGGTTTTGGATAAAGTATAGCTGATCCAGGTATCAATTTTATTAGTTTTCTTTTTGGCCATCAATTCAAAACCGTAAGAAGTACCTGTACCGGCCAAAATTTGCGACTCTATATGCTTGTACAAAAAGAGGTATGCATTATCAATGTAATCCACCTGATTGTACATTTTTTTATAGTACACCTCAGTTGATAACTCTAAGGTGTTGTTCTGAAAATTGCGGAAATATCCCGCTGCAACCTGATCAGCGTACTGCGGTTTAACATTCGGACTACTGTTGATGTAAATATCTGTTGGCGAAGGTGAGTTCGTATTTGAAATTAAGTGCATGTATTGATACGTACGGTTATAAGATGCTTTGACTGAACTGCTCTCATTCAAACTGTACTTCATGGATAACCTTGGTTCTATGCCGGTATACGTATTGTAAATGCTTCCACTCCCGTAATAAGTGGAGTCTCTCAAATCGGGTTTATATCCTAAGTTGTTCGGGCCATATTGATATACCCAAGCAGAAGCCTGGTTGTGGAATACAGACAACCGCAAACCATAATCGAGCGTGAGGCGGGTATTCACTTTTGTTTCGTTGCTCACATAATAATAGTGCTCTAGAGAATTACTTACCGGAAGACTCTGTTTGTTGATGTAAGAATTAGGATTGTTTGGTCCGGCTTCTCCCGGAAAAATAGAATGCCACGTGATACCCGCACCAAAACGCAACGTGTTTTTGGGATTGAGGTAATAGGTAAAATCAGATTTGATAGTTTGATCAGCCATGTCACTTCTCCATTCAAATCCCTGTGATTCTTCGGGCTCGGCTTCCAATCCGTAATCGTATCTGCTGGTAACAAAAGTTAAATTAGAAAACAGTCGCTTGTTGAATATGTGGTTCCAACGTAATGTGCCGGTAGCATTGCCCCAATCCTGACTGAATGATTTATCAAATCCCAACACATCCCGACCAAAATACCCGGAAACAAAAATGCGGTTATTGTCATTAATGGTGTAGTTGAGCTTCGCATTAAAATCATAAAAGTATAAACGACTTTTATTGACTTCTTCATCGGGAGATAGTTTCAGAAACAAATCACCATATGTTCTGCGGGCTGAAATAATAAACGAACCTTTATCTTTTACCAACGGCCCCTCAACGGTAGCTCTGCTGGAGATTACCCCTAATCCTCCGCTGGCTGAAAATCGTTTGGAGTTACCATCTTTCATACGTACATCAAGTACCGAAGACAAACGCCCGCCATACTGTGCCGGAATTCCTCCCTTGTATAACTCTACATCTTTAATGGCATCAGAATTAAACACCGAGAAAAAACCAAACAAGTGCGAAGGATTGTATACAATAGCCTCATCCAATAAAATCAGGTTCTGATCCACATTTCCACCTCTCACATAAAATCCTGTGCTGCCTTCTCCGCCTGTTTGCACTCCCGGCATAAATTGTAAGCCCCGTAAAATATCTACCTCACCCATCAGTGCGGGCATTTTTTTCAACGTTTGCACATCCACTTGCACCACACTCATGCGTGTTGATTCAACATTTGCGTTAGGCTTATCTGACTTCACCACCACTTCCTTCAATTCTATTTTACTTTCTTTAAGTTCGGGTTTAAGCACCACATCTTTACTCAAATCAACTTCTATTGTTTGATTCTCAAAACCCACATAACTCAATATGACAGTATATTTTCCCTGAGGGAGTGTGATGGAAAAAAATCCGTAACCGTTTGTTACCGTTCCGGTATTAAGTTCTTTAACAAGTACGCTCACGCCTATAAGTTCCTCACCATTCTTCTGGTCCCTCACCCTTCCGCTTATGGTGTATTTTTGCTGAGCTAAGGAAGAAAAGCTGATTGCAGCGAATAAGATAGATAGTAATAATTGCTTCATGGTAGTTGTACTGAAAACGGGGGCAAAAGTATAATCTACGGTAGTTTCAGAAGCAACTAAAGTGATAAACTGCCGTTTTTTGACGATGAACTGTTTGTTCCGTTGTGTTAACTGTCGGTGGTTATGCTCTGTCCTCGGGAGTGTTCCTTAACTTACTGTGCTGGTAACCGTAAAGGAAATATACTACCAAACCCACCATCAGCCAGATAATAAAAGCGGCCCAGTTGGTAAAATTGAGTTGGGTCATGAGGTAAAAATTGGTTACCATACCCAATACAGGAATTGCTGAAAAACGGTATTTGAACGAAAAGACACTAATCAGTACAAACAACACCCAGAATGCTATTGCCGGCCAGTTATCCCGCACCCCTAAGTTAAAAAATATTCTGTCCTCGTCATAAACTATAAACAGGTAAAGTGATACGAGACATAACAAAGGCACCAATAATCTTCCGTTAATGTAAGGCACCCTGAATCCTGTATGCTCATCATTGCGGTGCGTTTCCATTTGAATAACGCCAGCATTCACCATCACAAAAGCAAACAAGGTACCTATACTGGATAAGTCGGTCACCTCTTTCAGGTTCATAAAAAGGGCCGGGATGGCTACCATAAATCCGGTGACAATAACAGAAAAAGAAGGCGTTCTGAATTTAGTATGAATACGGCTGAACTTGCGGGGTAATAAACCATCACGACTCATACTCATCCATATGCGAGGTTGTCCGTTCTGAAACACCAGCAACACACTGGCCATAGCAATCACTGCACTTACTGCCACAATACCACTCATCCAGTTGAGGTGGATTAAACTGAACGCATGCGCCAGTGGGTCACCAACACCAAGTTCTTTGTAACTAACCATTCCTGTAAGTGTAAGTGAAATGAGTATGTACAAAATAGTGCAAATAATCAGCGAGGCAATCATAGCTTTGGGCAAATCACGTTTGGGGTCTTTGCACTCTTCTGCAGTAGTAGCTAAAGCATCAAAACCTATGTAGGCAAAAAACACAGATGCCACTCCCTGCATTACACCACCCATGCCATTGGGTGCAAACGGACTCCAGTTATCAGGATTCACATAGAACGCACCCACCATAATTACCAGAACAATAACAGCCAGTTTAAGCACTACAAAGTAGTTCCCCACTGTTTTTGTTTCATGTACACCACGATATATAAGTGCGGTAATCGCAACAACTATGGCCAATGCCGGAAGATCCAGTATCAGTTTTAAACCCAAAAATTCTGGTGCATTTAACCAAGCCAAGTGTTGTTCGGCCAAATGACTGTGACGAAATTCTGTCCACAAAGCTTCTGCATTTTGTGGTGCTGCTGCCAATGCACTTTCCACCTGAACATACCCGCTTTTAGCAGAAAAATAATCCATGGTAAAGTGTTCAGGAATATGCCAACCTATACCATCCATAAGGCCTGTAAAATAATCGCTCCAGCTAATGGCAACAACAATGTTCCCGATGGCATATTCGACAATCAAAGCCCAACCTATAATCCAGGCAATCAACTCTCCAAAAGAGGCATAGGCATAAGTGTATGCACTGCCCGAGATGGGAATACCCGATGCAAACTCAGCATAACTCATAGCTGAAAAAGAACAGGCCACTGCAATAAAAATAAAGAGAAGTATCACAGCCGGACCACCTGCTGCACTTGCATTGCCTATGGTACTGAAAATACCGGCACCAATGATGGCCGCAATGCCCATAGACGTTAAATCCCGAAGAGAAAGATTACGGTGCAATGAGCGTTCATTGCTTTCGCTCTCTTTGAGTATACGTTGTATCGATTTTTTTCTGAAGAGGTGGTTCAAGTTAGTAAATTTATACGTTTATAATCCTGCACTGTACCTTCTTCTCACCAATACTTCCAATTCCTTTACCAAATCCTGCTCTGCATTCCAGGCATAACGAGTTTTGAGCATGTGATAAATATCAAGTGCTGCCTGCAAATTATCAGCAGTATTGAGCTGGTCAATGGCTTTGTTGTAATCATCACCTTCCTGATTAAATAACCCGATAATAAAGGCTACCTTTTTATTGAGTGTAATATGCGACTTGATGTTATCAATAGGGGTAAACATCATTTTGTCCATAAAAAGTTTCTTATCTCCTGCTTTGGAAATTTTTTCGTTCAACCTCAACTCCTCTTGCTCCACTACTTCCTCTATAGTATGAGACTCCTGAACAGGCTCCGGTGTTTCTGTTTCAACAGGTGTATTTGAAAAGAGAGAGGTCTCTATTGTTTTTTCTGAATTATTTGCCGGTGTATCAACCAACTCCTCTTCTTTTACTTCCTCTACCTCTTCAGTAAAATCAAAACTGAGTGATGAAGGCGTAACGTCCGGAACCTGTGGAATAGAAATTTCCTTTTCCTCAGGTTCTTCAACATGCACATCAGCAACAGGCAAAACAGGCTCAGGTTGTTTCTCCTTTACAACTGCTTGTTCAAGCAATGATTCCGGTTGTACATCCAACACCAATAGTTGTTCATATAGTTCCAGACATTGTTTGCGCAATAAATCTCTCTCTATCAGATTCAGTGAAAAATGCGCTGATGATAGCCCTTCGCTGATTTTTTTGATTAAATCAGTTGCTTTTAAGAGGGCTTCGTGTGAGGGTATTGTGTTCATAGAGCTGATGTATAAACAAAAATAGGCGTTAACCTCGAAGCGGGGAACAGGAGTTTTGCACATACACACCTTTGTTTTTGGTAAAATATACTACATGGGTGTAATTTGTGGCCATGTTCATCGAACCGAACTATAATATCAACCATAAAAAGGGCTGGATAGAAGTTATCTGTGGCTCCATGTTCTCTGGTAAAACGGAGGAACTCATACGCAGACTGAAACGTGCGCGTATTGCTAATCTGCGGGTAGAGATATTCAAACCGGCCATTGACACCCGGTATGACGAAGAGAAAGTGGTATCGCATGATGCCAACAGCGTACACTCAACACCGGTTGACTCATCACTCAAAATTTTATTGATGGCCAATGATGTGGACGTGGTTGGTATAGATGAAGCGCAATTTTTTGACAAAGAAATTGTGTATGTGTGCGAAACACTGGCAGCTCAAGGCATTCGGGTAATTGCCGCTGGACTGGACATGGACTACCTTGGCCAACCCTTCGGACCAATGCCGGCATTAATGGCTGTGGCAGAATACGTAACTAAGGTACATGCCATTTGCGTTAACTGTGGCGACCACGCCAACCATTCTTTCAGAAAAAATACTGACAGTTCTAAAATTTTACTGGGAGAAAAAGACAGTTATGAACCTCGATGCCGCAGTTGTTTTGCCAAAGGTCAACAAGAGAAAAAAGAAAGTTAAAAATCGGTGCTTAACGAAACATAATACACCGGTTTGCTTCGCATCTCTCTATCTTCAATACCCCAAGCCATATCACCTCTTACATAGTATCCGAGCAACTTCATGCGTAAACCTCCTCCAACTCCACCTACAATGGGCTCACGAATATTAATAACCGTAATAGTTAATGGATAACGGGTAATTACACGCTTGTTAAAAGTATTGTCATTGGAATAGGGATTGGGCCCCGACCAGGCAGTGCCTATATCAGCAAAGGGTACAATCATAAAGTTCTTTAAAAAATCAGACCTGAGAGGGCGATTGGAAAGATAAGCAAACAGCGGAATACGTATTTCATTATTGATAACCGCAAAAGTGGTTCCGTTACGAATATTTTGCGTAAACCCGCGCATGTTGGTAGCCAAAGCCTGGTATACGTAATTCTTATCCTGCGCCACTTCAATATCATTATTAAACCTTGGTGTGAGCCAGTTGTCTACTCCGCCAAGAAAATAAACTATACGTGCACTGCCTGCTGAAGTGTTGGCCGTAAACCGAGTCGCTAATATAATTTGCCGGTGTATCTTTTGGTAATTTCTGAAATCAAATCCTAACGCCAGCATGGTTGTCTTCTTGCGCTCCACATCTTTAAATCCTTCAGCAAAAAATTTAAACCTTAACCCGTTATACAAATTCAATCCCTTGGAAATAGTATTGTCGTATACATATTCCAATTTAGCTCCGACCCACCTGCGCTCCACGTTGTCACGTTCAGCATTAACTACATCTGAAGAAAGAATAATGTTCCTGTCCTGCCTTCCGAAAGCATTTAGTCTTAAGCTGGTTCGTTCTGAAAAAGGATACTTGTAGATTATTCGCAATTCATTTACTGTGCTACGCTGATAATCTGTTGTGCCTTCGGTAAAACGAGACTGACGAAAATACTGGTAGCGTTTATCTATACGTTTTCTGTTGTTTTCATAAGCCAGAAAAACATCGCTGCCGCGCAAATCAACGGGAAGTCTAAACCCGCCTAAAATGCGCTTATCGTTAAACAAATCGTTTATGCCCAGTTTAAACATACCGTTAAATCCGGGATTAAAAAATTGTGCCGCACCCGGTTGATAAGGCTGGTAGTAAGTATTGATTACCGAATTGTCAAGTTGTGTAACAAAGTAGTCAGGAATAAAAACCAAATCGTACATACGAGGGTTTCCTAAACGCAATGATTTGTCCTTGACTGTAGAGGTTGCTGCAGCAGGTAAATCCTGCTGAGTAAGTACCTGATCTATTTTGAAATTCTCCCGATTGGAAAACTCATTCAGGAAATAATACTTTGACGAGTCTTCTTTCTGAACAATAGCCTTTGCGGCACTATCAACCGGTGGCGTTGTAACGGCACTCTCCTGTTGCAATACCCCTGACCTTTGATAACCCGAAGGATTCACAAATGCCGGCCCTCGCTTAAATGTTTTAATGGTATGTGCTTTTTTCTGACGGCTCTGTGTAAAGTACGTGGTTAATGTTTTACTCTCTTCAGGAATATCCTTGAGCATCGGAGTTTTGTACAGGCGTAAGCTGTTGTTCACATAAATATATTCAGCCACATAATTTTTGGCAAAACATACATCGTGAGAAACAATGTTGCGGGTGTAATCTGTAGCAGGATAGGTATACACCAAATCACGATAATGTGCAATGGTATCAACAGATGAGACTAAAGAGTCGTATACAAATACTTTACCTGATTTAGTGATAAGTGGCGATGAGGTAAACGTGTCAACCAATATGGTATCATCTGCCCGCAATGCTGTATCTTTAGAGTATACACGTAATTCATAAAAGTCAAATATCGGCTCTGTACGTGCCACATAGCGATTGCGGATACCATTGTAATCTGTCAGGTAAGTATAATACTGATTGTTGTATTGCTGGGGTTGTGTTTCATTTATATTTGGTGTATTGGTTAATCTGTGCAATACATCAGTAGGGGTTTCCAAATCATAAATAAAAATATCAAAGTTATTGTCTGACCTTAATTCATCCTTTACTTCCACTCCTAAAGAATCTGAACTGCGGTTGGAAGAAAAAATAATTCTGCTGCTGCCATCTATAAAACGGGCATCCTTATCATCATAAAAATCAGCAGTAATCTGACGTTCTTTTCGGGTTTTAAGATCAAGAACATAAACATCTGACTGACCCTTACGGAGCGCAGTGAGTAAAATAAGATTCCCTGATTCATTGTAATCAAAACTGGTAACCTTCTCCAATTTAAGTAATTTTATCAGCTCTCGTTTCCCCGTTTTTGTATCAATAATAGTAAGTCTTACCCCTCCTTTGCGTTCGTAAAAAACAGCTACTTTCTCACCACCCGGATGCCAGCCAACCAATGGAAAACTTTTATCACGTTTAGCATTTTTAAACCGGAAACCACCTTTAAAGATTTTCTTCGATTTGCCCGTTTCGGTATCATAAAGCCTCACCTTATAGGCCCCGTAAGCATTAGTAACCAGCAGCATTTCTTTCCCCTGCGGATGAGTACGCATTTCCGGCTGCAAGTATGGCATAAAGCGTTTCTTAATTTTGAGCTCAGTAAGTGGAAGATGACGTCCGTTATCATCTTTTTCATACTGCTTGGTGTAATAGGCTACCCAGTTATCTGCAACCTCACGCATCTTAGAACCCAACACATAATAAAAAGCCGACTCTGTACTGCGGGTTACTCTGGTAATGTAAATAAGGTTCGAGATCACCCGCTCATCATTTGTTTCAATAAGGTATTTCCATATCGACTTGCCGGCAAATATGGCTTCCTCTTCACTAAGTGCATTAAATCTTTTAAACCTTTTTGATTGCAGTGCCTCTTTCATCCGGCTCTCGTCATCACTGTTCCAGCCCTCGCCAATGTATGAAGTAAGTCCGCTCACGTACCACTCGGGTAAACTAAGCAATGCTGCATTTTGTACCCGCTCAGTGAATGATCCACCGTACAACATTTCGTTAATAATTACCTCTGCTAAGCCCGCTTTAACCTGGTTGGCCAAGTGCTCGTGATCTCCGTTAAAGTAAACGAATATTTTATTATCGTATACTCTTGTGTAACCACCTGTATTAACCTGTTGGTCAGTCAACCCTAAATTGCTTTGACGCAAATCAGTTTGTGTGTTATATACCAGAAATTCTACTCGTCCGGATAAGCGATAGTCAAGTACCTTTTCGATACCTTTCATGTGACGCTCGGCTGTTTTCACCGTAAATGCGGCCAACTCTCGACCTCCGCTATAAAAGTAGGCATCAAAATTTTCGGTTCTGAAATACTGCCATTCAAAATTTTTGAATTGTACCCTGTTCTGTCCGAAATCAGTATACAACCCTTGTGCCTGAGCAGGGCTACTTGCACTCACAGCAAAAAAAACCGACAACAAAATAGCGGAGATTTTTTGCAGCACAAGACGTTTATGTAATTGAATAAAAAGCACGTATTTCGCAAAGTTATTCCATACCTACCATAAATAGTACTAAAAAAATGATAAAGGTTGCTACTTTCACTTTCAATGATTTTGCCGAAAATACTTACGTGCTCCATGATGAAACAGGAGAGTGCATCATATTTGACCCCGGTTGTTACAAGGCAAATGAACAGCAGCAACTTTTACACTTTATAGACAATTCAGGGCTTAAACCCGTTGCACTGGTAAACACTCACTGCCACATTGATCACATATTAGGAAATTACTTTGTTTCACAAGCATTTAAATTACCCCTGCACCTGCACCAAACAGAGGAAATTACCATGAAGGAAGCTGCTTCTTGGGGAGTTATGTTTAATGTGGATGTTTCCGTTCAACCTGAGCAACGCATTTATATCACGGAGAAGGACACCCTGAAATTTGGCAACAGTGAATTAAAAATTCTTTTTACGCCCGGCCACTCCAGAGCCAGCCTGAGTTTTTACAATACTGACAGTAAATTAATTATTGCCGGAGATGTGTTGTTTAATGGCAGTATTGGTCGCACAGATTTACCTGGCGGTGATTTTGACACGCTCATTAGCTCCATTCGCAGCCAGCTTTTCACTTTGCCGGATGACTTTAGTGTTTACCCGGGTCACGGCCCCTCAACAACAATAGGTCAGGAAAAACGTACTAACCCATTTTTATCATGAGTAACTTCCCTAATTTTATTTTATTACTGGCGGTAGCTACAGCTACGGCTTTTCTCCTTTGGCAGTTTATGAGGCCATGGAAAAAGAAGTCTGGTGATAAAAAATGTGATAAATGCGAATAAACGGTGAACCGTTAGTCTTTGTAAAGCAATACTACCGCATAAGCTGCAACGCCTTCTTCTCTGCCAACGTAACCCATTTTTTCATTGGTGGTGGCTTTTATTGAAACAGCATCCTCAGCTATTGAGCATAGTTGTGCAATCACCTGCATCATGGCGGGAATATGCGGGTTCACTTTGGGTTGTTCAAGTACTAATGTGGAGTCGATGTTACCTACTTTGTAGCCCTTTTCAGCTACCTTAGCCATCACATCTTTCAGCAAAATTTTACTGTCAATCCCTTTGTAAACTGAACTGGTATCAGGGAAATGAAACCCTATATCCCGCATGGCAGCTGCACCAAGAATAGCATCACATATAGCATGTAATAACACATCCGCATCTGAATGGCCCACACTACCTTTGGTATGTTCCAACTGCACACCGCCCAACCATAAGGCATAACCCTCACGCAGTTGGTGTACATCAAACCCGAAACCTACTCTTATATTCATTATTTTGCTGACGGAGCATCTGAGTTATTCTGCTGCGATTTAAACGCATCAATATCGAACAACAGAGAGAAACGTAAGGTATTTTCTAGCGGATGACGCTGTTGGAATGGGACCAGATAGGCAACATCTAATCCGAAAACTTTATAGCGCAAACCTGCACCAAAAGTGATGTATTGTCTGTTCCCTTTGTATGGCGATTCATGAAAATATCCGGCACGAACAGCAAACTGTTTATCATACCAGTACTCCATTCCGGCAGAGTAAGATATCTCTCTTAATTCTTCTTTCACTCCACCCGGAGCATCTGAAAAAGATTGGAGCATGCCTGCAATTACAGGTACATCAGGGTTTTTCCCTTTATCTATAACCGGATTGCCATCTATCAAACTATCCTGACCGTTTACCGTTTTCAATAGTATCGGGTTGGTTGGCACCAATAATTTGTTAAAGTCTACTCCAAAAGAAATTTTGTTGTACTCATCAATATCGTAAGTAAAAAATGTTCCCACACGTAAGTTAATAGGAATAAAGTCTCTGTTCTCAGCAGTGGTATAGGTAATTTTTGTGCCAATATTGGTTATAGTGGCTCCAATAGCATAATCTACCTTTTTGCCTTCTACTTTCATTTTGTTCTTGTAGTACATGGAGATATCTCCTCCGGCAGCTACTCCTGCTTTTGCCTGCACCCCGTTACTTAAGGGTGCCGAAGGGGCAAGGTTGGAGTATATAAAACGCATGGCTATAGCCATAGAAAAGTTTCTTGAAAGTTGCGTGGCATAGGCTCCGTCAACAGCCATTTCACTAGGTGTGGCACCTCCCATCGAGTTCCCGAAATTATCAGTGAACTGAATATTGCCTAAAGAAAAATAACGGAAAGAAGCCCCGAAGGTAGAACGCTTACCCACTTTCGCGTAACCGGATAAATACGAAAGTGACACATCAGGCACTAACTGCCTGAGCCAGGGAGTATAGGAAAGAGACACCCCTGCTTCGCGGTCAATAAAAGCAAGTTTGGCGGCATTCCAGTGAACTGAATTCATATCAGGTGTACTGGCCACTCCCATATCACCCATACCTGCATGGCGCGCATCAGGTGTAATGGTTAAAAAGGGAACGGCAGTAGTTACTACATTTTGTTTACCCTGTAAATCAGCTGAACTGAACTGTGCTTTTGTGCTTTGAAAGCACAGTGCAAAGGCAGGAAAAAAAACTATGGCTGCAATGATCTTTGGTGTCATTCTACAATATTAATGTGCGCAAATGTATTAAATAATCTCTTACTTCAGTATAACGAGCTTCTCCAGCTTTTCATCCCTGTCTCCTCCGGCTGTGCGGGCAGTTACCTTGTAAATGTACACCCCCTTGCCTATGTAATCACCATATTCATCTTTTCCATCCCAAGTCAATTTATCAAAATGACTGTCTGCTGAAGCAACCTCTGTGGCTAGGGTTTTAACCAACTTACCTGTCACAGAAAAAATCTGCACCTGAATTTTCATGGGCTGCCCAGATTTGTTGTGGTCAAAGTGAAAAGTGGTAAACGTGGTGAAAGGATTGGGGTAATTCAGAATATTGTTGAGTGCCAAACCGGCATTATCGGCAACTATAAAATCAAGTGTAGCTTCTGATGAATTGTTGAATACATCCCATGCTTTTAAACGTAAGGTGTGTTTACCGGGAGCAAGGGAACGAAAATCATAACGCACTTCGCCCTCTGTATAACTATTAAGTTTGGATTGATAGTAATCATTCATGATAAGAGAAGAGGCGGTGTTGCCATCCACTACAAGAGTAATTTCCCTTCCTATACCGTTGCCAACGGTATTGATGCCATTATCATCTGCAAGCGAAGCTATAAATAACGGGTCTTGGTTGGTGCTCCCTCCGTTTACAAATTTGTAATCATTCATAAACAATTTTATGGCCGGTCCTTTGTTATCAGCAACCACAGAATCTGCCGTTCCACCAATCACAAAATTGGTAAAATAGCCTGCCGCATCTTCATTCCCGTTCTCTGCATAATAGCTTATCTTTCCAAAACCATTGATGTACGAAATATCTTTAGGTACAATAAAATTGAATGAAAAATTTCCGTTAACCACTGATGCTCTTCCACGGTAGATAACATTCTTACGCAAGTTGAAGGTTCGTGAGGAGCTAAAAATATCATTAGCTAATGTTCGAACACTTTCAGCCTTATCGAAAATGGTCACGTAAACTGTTCCGTTAAATGATGTAAGCGTGGTGTTGTTTTTATCCTGCACAACCCCGCTGATACTTACCTTGCTTAAGGCTTTTAAAGTATCAGGCAAGGCACTGACAGGCTTGCCATTAATAGTAGTTGTCGCCACTTTATGGTTCGGATATGCCAGTTTCATGGCCGGATCACCAAGAAAACTAAAGTTT
>DATGWX010000259.1:0-4095 GCA_035299275.1 Bacteroidia bacterium | reverse complement strand
GTATAAAAAACAACCCATCAACACGGTTGACGGAGTAAAGATTGAATTCGATAAAGAGTGGGTACACTTGCGCAGGTCAAATACGGAGCCTATCATTCGTATCTATTCCGAAAGCAGGAGTGAGGCTACGGCCAATCACCTGGCAGAAAAAATAATTACAGACATGAAAGCCATTATCAAAGGTTAATCAAAAACAATAGCATAACAATTCTTCAATCAACATATCTAATTATACATGGCTTTAAAGTGTGGAATAGTGGGCTTGCCCAACGTAGGAAAATCAACCTTGTTCAATTGTTTGTCAAATGCCAAAGCGCAGGCAGCCAATTTTCCTTTTTGTACCATTGAACCAAACGTAGGTGTTATAACCGTACCAGATGAACGTTTAAATGTACTGGAGGGTTTTGTAAAACCTCAGCGTGTTGTGCCCACCACCATTGAGATTGTTGACATTGCCGGTTTGGTAAAAGGAGCGAGCAAAGGAGAGGGTTTGGGTAACCAGTTTTTGGCCAACATTCGTGAAACCGATGCTATTTTACATGTGTTGCGTTGTTTCGATGACGACAACGTTATTCATGTGGACGGTTCAGTAAACCCCATTCGCGACAAAGAAATTATTGATACCGAATTACAACTGAAGGATCTTGATTCAGTAGATAAAAAATTGCAACGGGTTAGCCGCATGGCCAAGGTGGGCAACGATAAAGATGCCAAGAAAGCTGTAGAGGTACTCGAAGCCATGAAGTTTCATCTGGAGTCGGGTAAATCAGCACGCTCGCTGGAGCTCAGCGATGAAGATAAAGTACATCTGGCCGATATATTTTTGCTTACCTCCAAGCCGGTGATGTATGTGTGTAACGTAGATGAGAAGTCGGTGGTAAATGGCAATAAATATGTAGATGTAGTACGTGAAGCTGTAAAAGATGAAAATGCAGAGGTGCTGGTTATTTGTGCAGCCATTGAATCAGAAATTTCACAACTGGAAAGTTACGAAGACCGTGTGATGTTTTTATCCGATTTAGGTCTCAGCGAATCCGGTGTGGCTAAACTCATCAAGGGGGCTTACCGTCTTTTGAACCTCATCACTTACTTCACCGCAGGTGTTCAGGAAGTGCGGGCATGGACCATTACGGTGGGCACCAAAGCTCCGCAGGCAGCCGGTGTAATTCACAGTGATTTTGAGCGCGGCTTTATTAAAGCAGATGTTATTCATTATGCGGACTATATTCACTACGGTTCAGAATCTGCTTGCCGCGATGCAGGTAAATTATCCATTGAAGGCAAAGAATACCTGATGCAGGATGGGGATGTGGTCCACTTTAAGTTTAACGTTTAAAAAAGAACTGCAACGTGTTTATGTGAACAGGTGCTTATGTGTTTAAGTGGCCCATCGTCTGAACAAATAAATTCTACGTACTTCAGCGATTTTTGCAGGAACCTTACTACATTTGAGTAATGGCTTTGCGTAAACAATCAACCCGTTTATTTGCTGTTGTGGATATTGAAACAACAGGCGGACATGCGGCCGCACACGCCATTACAGAACTGGCCGTTTTGGTACATAACGGAGAGCAGGTTGTACAGCGTTACCACACGCTTATTAATCCCGGATGTGCTATCCCACGCTTTATTACAGGACTCACCGGCATCACAGATGAAATGGTGGCCGATGCACCTCACTTTGATGACATTGCCGAAGAGGTGTATGCATTATTGCACGATAAAGTATTTGTGGCGCACAATGTGAATTTCGATTATTCTTTTCTCAGGCACCATTTGATGCAATCAGGGTATACATTAAATGTGTCCAAACTTTGTACGGTGCGTTTAAGCCGGAAAGTATTTCCCGGTTTAAAATCATACAGTTTAGGCAATGTGTGTGCTTACAGAAACATTAGCATCAACGACCGGCACCGGGCAATGGGTGATGCAGAAGCCACGGTAAAATTATTTACTCAAATTCTTCAGCATGATTCGGTGGGGGCATTAGATACAGCATTGAAGAAAGGTTCGAAGGAAAGTTTGTTGCCGCCCAATTTACTCAAGCAGGATATGGAAAAACTTCCTTCATCAGCCGGAGTATATTATTTTCACAATGCCGCAGGTAAGGTAGTTTATGTAGGCAAAGCCAAAAATATTAAACGCAGGGTTACCTCACATTTCAGTAACAACTCCGCACAAAAACAGAAACAGGATTTTATGCGCCATGTGCAACGTATCTCATTTGTTGAAACAGGCAATGAGTTATTCGCACAAATACAGGAACTCATTGAAATCAAGGAAAAGTGGCCCGAGTTTAACCGGGCTATGAAAGGATACACTCCGCGTTACGGTTTATTTATGTATCCTGACCAAAAAGGGTATATGCGTTTAGCAGTAAAAACCATTGCGCGTTATCAGCAACCTTTGTATTACTTCCGTTCTGTAATTGACGGAGTTGATTTTTTGAAAGAGCAGGCTGCTGAAAAAGGTTTGTGTTTGCGCTTGTGCGGCATTGAAACCGGTTCAGAAGGTTGCCGTAATTATCACGAAGGAACCTGTGACGGAGCTTGCTTACAAACCGAAGATGTAACAGCGTACAACCTTAAAGTGGCCGCTATGCTGGAGGGATTAAAAGAAGTGAATTATATCCTAACGGCATCAGGTCGCCATGAAAATGAAGTGGGTGTTTTGCTGGTAGAGCAAGGTAATTTTTGGGGATACGGTTTTGTAGAAAAGCAGGAGTTTGTGCATGACCGCGAATGGTTGTTGCAACGTATTCCAAGGGCCAAATGGTTTCCGGGAATTGACCAGTTAATTTATTCCGCAAGCTGACATCCAAAAACGTTTCACAGCAGCTATTATTGTTGAGTTGGCGGTAAATATTCTCTTTCACTAAATATACATTTCAGTATACAATAAAACAGGAACACTCCCGTTTTTCACTCGTAAAATTTATAAAAAGTAAATACTATGAGTTTGAAAAACGTAATGGTCATCGGGGTTTCCGTGGCTTCACTATTTTGTGCATGCAGAGAAGATAAAGAGGAGGTAACCCCTCCGGTTTCTTTACCAAAGCAGGCAGCAGCTTATTCCAATTTAAAAACGGGTAACTATTGGGTATACCAGCGATTCACAGTAGATACCAATGGAAATGCCACCCCACTGCAGGAGTTTGACAGTTGTTATGTAGAGAAGGATACACTCATTGGCGGAAAAACGTACCACAAGGTGTATAGGCCTAATCCGTATTTTGCAGAGATGAGTACTACTTATATACGTGATTCATTGCATTACGTGGTGAATCAATCCGGTGCGATTCTGTTTTCTGTACTTGATTTTACCAGTGTTTTTAAAACGTCTTATCTGGTTATTTCCGACAATGATACTATCGCACGTATAGAGAACCGTATGGGAGACAAAGATTTGGTAACCGATGTTCCCGCAGGTGTTTTTACTACCTCCAGTTTTGATGTGGTGTATAATTTCTATCCCAAATGGAGTAATCCCCGCCCTGTGCGTAAGGTGCAAACACGGTATGCCAAAAACGTAGGAATTGTGAGTGAAGTGCTGCCGTTCTTTATGAGTAACCCCAATTACACTGAGCGCAGGTTGGTGCGCTATAAATTGAATTAAGCGGTACTCCACATTTCCGGCAAACAATTTTTAGGGATGTGCGTTCATAGGTTGTAAATTTTAACTTAATTTTGACATTATAACCAATAATATGAAGCACAAATCACTATACATTTTTTCTTTGATGCTGGCCGCTTGTGGCGGCAGCTACGAGGACATTGCCCGTGAAGAAGCGAAGGCCAAGGCTCAAAAAATGGGCATTATAGAAATGACCAAAGAACAGGAAGCTGATTTACTCAAACAGGCGCAGGGTATTTTTGCTGCCTTACCTGCCATTGCTGAAAATCCGGCCAATGATTGTTCAGCACCTAAAGTAGAATTAGGCAAAATGCTTTACTTCGACACCCGCTTGTCGTTAACCGGTAACAACAGTTGTAACTCCTGCCACAATGTGGCCACTTTCGGGGTTGACAATGAACCAACCTCTATAGGTGATGCCGGACAAAGAGGAGGACGAAATTCCCCCACTACCTTTAATGC
>DATGWX010000258.1:0-2559 GCA_035299275.1 Bacteroidia bacterium | reverse complement strand
AGCAGGTAAAGTACTTGTTGCCCTTTGCGTAAATGGTCTTCAATCAGTTTTACATACACGTGTGTTTTTCCGCTTCCGGTTACTCCGTGAAGTAATACAGTTTGTTTTTCTTTGTACAGTTCGTTGAGTTGATCGTAAACTTTTTGCTGTTCTTCGTTCAAGTCAAAATGAATAGTTATTTCAGGTGGCAGCATGAACTCATCCTGGTGAACGGTAAACAACTCGAATATATTTTTATCGGCCAGTGCTTTGAATACCGCTTCACTTGATTTGGCCTGTTCAATCAATTCCTTTTTGGTGATGGTGCCTTTTTGGTAACTCAAGCCCAGGTAAGCCATCAGTAAATCCACCTGTTTGGGTGCTTTGCGTTCCAGACTGTCGAACAACCCGCGTTGTTGTTCCTCACTTCGGTAATCCTTGTGTAACCTAACGCAGGTAATTGTTTTGGGCTTAAAAGTATTTTTTAATTCTTCATGAATGTAAATGAGGTTGGTTGAAAGTAAATCTTTGAGCAGCTTGTGTGCATGCTTTTGCTGAATGATGTCACACACCTGCGAAATGGTGAGTTCATGGTTCTTCTCCAGCGCTTCTATTACCAGATATTCTTTTTCGTTGAGCCCTCCGTAGTCAATTTCCGAATCACGGTTAAGGTAAATTTTCGATTCACTTTCTAACTTCATTCCTGCCGGAAGTGCCGCATTCATTACTTCTCCCAATGAGCACATGTAGTAATCAGCTATCCATTCCCAAAACTTGATTTGTGTAGCATTTACTACAGGTTCATCATCAATTAGAGCATGAATGTATTTAGCCTGATAACCATGAGGTACCTGTTTGTGTACATGATGCACCAGTGCCGAGTATATTTTTTTCTTACCGAACTGCACACTCACACGCTTACCCGTACACACCAGTTCGTTCATGTCATAGGGAATGCGGTAGGTAAATGTTTTAGGCAGGGCAATGGGCAAAATCACTTCTGCAAAAAGTGTCTCGCGTTCCGAATGAGCTGAGGTATCAGTGAACTCTAATTCCATCAGTCGGTATCAAACGGGTCACGTTTAGGAAAATCAAATTCGACAAGTTTGCCGCAGCCGGGTTTAAGTTCTTTCCATGTTTTAATATCGAGGTGCATATAAATCATACCTGCAGTGGGCAGGTGAATGTGGCCACAGTTGGCCAAATAATCTGCAAAATAGCTCATGCCGGGATTGTGGCCGATAAGCAGTACTGACGAAGCGGTATCTTCGATACTTTGCAACACGTGCTTTAAGTCATTTATCTGTGCTTCGTAAATATCTATGCGGTAGTCAATCTCTTTTTCAGGGTAACCGTATGCCGCACATACCAATTGTGCCGTGTGTTTGGCGCGTGTGGCCAGACTGCTCACCACCAGTTCAACCGGCCAGTTTTTTTCTTTGAGTCGTAAACCCATTTCAGGCGCATTGCGAATTCCGCGTTTATTCAGTTCGCGGTTAAAATCTTTCTGATCAGGATTGTCCCATCCTGATTTAGCGTGGCGCATCAAAATTAGTTTTTTCATGTGGCGGAGTTTTTATTTTTTTGATACAATTGAATGGCTGTGATGAGCCAGGCACTAATCATACATACTCCTCCAATAGGAGTAATGGCGCCCAACCAACGCATATCGGCAGCACTCCAAATCGGTGAGGTGCCTAATAAGTACAATGTTCCGCAGAAGATGAGTATACCGGCATACAGCAACCGCGTTATCCATTTAATACCCGGTAAGGAGGCCTCGTGATGAATCAGTCCGATTAAAATTAATCCTAAGGCATTGTACATATGAAAGCGTGAAGCAGTTTGGTATACCTTAAAAAAGTAAGGTTCAACACGGTCTTCTACTCCGTGTGCGCCAAAAGCTCCCAGAACTATTCCGAGGCAGGTAAGTAAGCAACCCGTGGCTAAAAGTAATCGTGTGTTTTTATGCATTCTATTTTATTGTACAGCTTGTTGACAAATTACAGCATTTTATCAGGGATTTACCAGCAAATTTGAAAGAGCAGCTAACGCATGAACAAATCTCTTTTTTTCGGAGTCACTATCACAGCTTTAATCATAGGCTCACTTATCTGGTATTTTTACAAATCTCAGGTAAATGTACGTGAAACACCCGCTTTAGAAGCTGTTCCCGATGATGCAGCCATCATATTTGAGCTGAATGACATAACACAAGGTTGGGCAAATCTCTACAGTTCGCCTTTCTGGAATGAATTAAAACAAACGCCTGATTTTCGGGAGTTCAGCGATAAACTGGTGGTGTATGACTCCTTGGTTTTCAACAATTCCGACTTCAGGAAGGTATTAAAGAACTTTAAATTGTTCTTTTCCATACATCCCACCAGCACAGGTAAACTGAATTACCTCTTTGTGGTGGAGCTGGGAAAAGAGGTTGATTTTAAATACATGGATGAGTGGTTGGTGAAACAAAATGCCGGCTATTCCATCAGTAACCGGTCTTTCAACAAAGTGAAAATTCATGAGTTGCTGAATAAAAACCGAAAAGCAGTGCTCAATTACACCGTAAACGATGGTTTG
>DATGWX010000257.1:0-2447 GCA_035299275.1 Bacteroidia bacterium | reverse complement strand
CTTTAACCGCTTTTTTGCCATCGGTTATGTTTTGAGCCTCTTTGATGCGTGCTGCTTTTACATAAGACGTAAATGAGTGCATGGGTGTGTGCCCAAGGGTAAGTACGCGTTCGGCTATTTCATCAATTTTGAGTAAGGCATCAGTATACAATTCCTCAAACTTGAGGTGCAACTCAAAAAACTTTTCCCCGGCAATGTTCCAATGAAAGCCCCGGGCATTAATGTAGAACAACTGGTAGTTGGCCAGCAGTTCGTTTAACCCGTCAGCCAGTTCTTTGCATTTTTTAGTGTCGAGTCCGATAAGATTTTTATTTTTCATGGTGGTGCTATTTATTTCTGTTCGAAGTTACGGGAACAAGTACAAATAGATTTTCGGGAGTGTCTTATTTCCCTAACACCACAGGATAACTTTTGTTTTCAGTTTGGTTTATAGAGGTAACTTTGTTTCATGTCACCTGCAGTACTTTTCGGCTTTGTGTTGGGTTATTTTCTAATTCTGCTGGCAGTAGCCTGGGTTACCTCCCGCAACTCCACCAACGATTCTTTTTTTATAGGCAACAAAAGCAGCAACTGGATGCTGGTGGCCTTTGGTATGATTGGCACCTCGCTGAGCGGGGTTACTTTTGTGAGCGTTCCCGGAGCAGTAGGTAAAGATGCCTTCGGCTATTTACAAATCACCATCGGTTACCTCATTGGTTATGTAGTGGTGGCCTATGTGTTGCTGCCATTGTACTACCGGCTCAACCTTACCTCCATTTATGATTACCTCAAAACCCGTTTAGGCTTTACTGCTTACAAAACGGGTGCAGGATTTTTTATTGTATCGCGCACACTGGGTGCCACCGCGCGCTTGTATCTGGTGGTAAAAATTCTGCAGGATGCCATACTCGAAAGTTTTGGTGTGCCTTTTTGGGTCACCACGCTGGTTATTTTAATCATGATTTTGTTGTACACCTATGAAGGCGGAGTAAAAACCATTGTGTGGACCGACACCCTGCAAACCACCTGCATGTTGGGTGGTTTGGTTATTTGTGTTATTTATATTCTCAACAACCTGCAACTGGATTTATTCAGCGGATTTCAGCAAATGGAGCAGGTGGGTTTAACACAGGTGTTTAAAACCGATGTACAAAGCAAACAGTTTTTCCTGAAACAGATATTGGCCGGAGCCTTTATCACCATTACCATGACGGGTATGGATCAGGAAATGATGCAAAAAAACATATCGGTAAAAACATTAGGCGATTCACAAAAAAACATGCTCACGCTCTCTGTAATTATGCTGGTGGTGATTGCACTTTTTCTCTACCTGGGCGGACTGTTGCATTTGTATGCGGCACAATCAGGGGTTGCTGTAACGGGCGACAAGTTGTTTCCTGAAGTGGCTTTGCACCATATGCCCCCGTTGGTTTCCGTGATATTTATTATTGCCTTAATCTCGGCTTTGTTCCCCAGTGCTGATGGCGCCATTACGGCACTTACCTCTTCATTTTGTCTGGATATTGTGGGCATACAACGCAATGAAAAACTCACCGATAAACAGAAGCAAAAAATCCGTCAACGGGTACACCTGAGTTTTGCGGTGGTGTTCTTGTTGTTTGTGTTACTGTTTAAATGGATTAACAGCGATAGCATGATTGGTGTTATTTTGAAAGTGGCAGCATATACCTATGGTCCGTTGTTGGGATTGTTTACGTTTGGGCTCATCACCCAAAGGTCGCTCAACGATAAATGGGTGCCGTTTATTTGTTTGGGCTCACCCGTAATCTGCTACTTTATTGATACCTACCAGAAAATGTTTACCGGCTCTTTTGAGATAGGATTGGAGCTGTTGCTCATTAACGGAGCTCTTACGTTTGCGGGGTTGTTTTTGGTATCGAAGAAAAACGAGGTTATCTAGCAGAGGTTTCGCGGGTCATCAATTGTAAAAATTTAGCTACCACCACCACGACCAAACAACCAATCACATTCAGCCACAGGAACGAAATAATATCGGCCCAGTAAACACCTATAACCGTTGCTTGTGATACGAGTGCTGCATAAAACACTTCCTTGCCACCGATTTTTTTCAGGTAGAAGGCCACTACAAAAATTCCGAGCATGGGTCCGTAAAAGATACTGCCCAATACATTTACAGCTTCAATTAAACTCCCCAACTGAGAGGCAAACATGGCTGTGGCAATGCAGAAAATTCCCCAAAATAAGGTTACCCATTTCGACATCTTGTAGTAGTGGGTATCGCTTTCGTTTTTCACCCATACGCGTTTATATAAATCAATTACTGTTGAAGAACACAGGGAGTTGAGTGCAGCGGCAATGCTGCCCCAGGCCGCTAAGAATATTACGGCTATTAATAATCCCACTAGTCCTTTGGGCAGGTAGTGTACTACAAAGTACAAAAAGATATAATTTGTATCATTTACATCAGCCGTTTTATCGGCTTTTTT
>DATGWX010000256.1:0-4306 GCA_035299275.1 Bacteroidia bacterium | reverse complement strand
ATGCAGGCAAATATGAAATTGATTGTAAATATTGCCACAGCACAGTAGAGAAAAGTAAACAAGCTTCTATTCCCGGTGCTAATACGTGTATGAACTGTCACGCTCATGTTACAGCTAAAGACAAATACAACGGCAACATATCCCCTGAAATCAAAAAGATTTACGCGGCTATCAACTGGGATCCTGAAAAGCGTCAGTACGATGAGAGCAAACCTAAAACTCCAATCAAGTGGATTCGCATTCACAACCTGCCCGACCACGCCTATTTCAACCACTCGCAACACGTAAAAGTGGGCAAAGTAGAATGTCAGGAGTGTCACGGTGAAGTACAAACCATGAAAGTAGTTGGCCAGCAACAATCTTTACAAATGGGCTGGTGTATCAATTGTCACCGCGAAAAGAAAGTTGACGTGCAGGGCAACAAATACTACGAAAAACTTCATGCTAACTTAAAGAAAGAAGGCAAAGCAGACATTACCGTTGCCAGAAATGGCGGTATGGAGTGTTCAAAATGCCATTATTAATCAATTGAAATTTCCACTATAAGCATCCTATATTAATGGAACAAAAAAATAAGTACTGGAAAGGTATAGAACAACTGAACAATACTCCTGAGTATGTTCAAACCAAGAGAAACGAGTTTTCCGAGGGTTTACCTTTAGACGAAGTAATTTCAGAGAAAGACTTTGAACTTTCTTCCAACCGCAGGGACTTTTTAAAGTTCTTTGGTTTCAGCGTTTCGGCAGTAGCATTGGCTGCATGTAATAATGCCCCCATCAAGAATGCGATTCCGTATGTGGTGAAACCCGAGCAGATTACTCCCGGTATTCCCAACTATTACGCATCAACCTGTAGCGCCTGTTCATCAGGTTGCAGTGTGTTGGTTAAAACCCGTGAAGGACGGCCCATTAAAATTGAAGGTAACGAAGAGTCGCCTTTGTTTCAGGGTGGTGTTTGTGCGCAGGGACATGCCAGCATACTCAGCTTATATGATGTAGAGCGGTTCAAAAATGCTTACGTAGGCGGCACAGAATCCAACTGGGAAACATTAGATAAAGAAGTTAAAGCCGGTTTAGCTAAAGCACAAAATATCCGCATCGTTTCAGGAACTGTTAACAGCCCCTCTGTAAAGAAAGCGGTAGCTGATTTTGCGGCTAAATATCCTTCAGCTAAACATGTGGTATATGAGCCTGTTTCTTACAGTGCTTTGATTGAAGCTAACAAACAAGCTTTTGGTAAAGCAGTAACTCCCGGGTTCCGCTTTGATAAAGCCAAAGCCATTGTTGGTTTTAATGCTGATTTCTTAGGTACATGGATTTCTCCTGTGGAATACACCAAGCAGTATTCTAAAAACAGAAGACTCACCAAAGAAAATCCTACCATGTCACGTCACATTCAGTTTGAATCGCTGTTAACCATTACCGGTTCAAGTGCTGATGTACGCGTGCCAGTTAAGCCATCTGAAGAAGGGGCTATTCTTATCAGCCTGTACAATAAAATTGCGTCAATGGCAGGTGCTCCTGCATTAAGCAATGCTCAAAACATTGAAAAGGCCGGTAACATTATCGCTACTGCTGCTAAAGAGCTTTGGGCGAACAAAGGCGCTTCTCTGGTAATTTGCGGTACCAACAACATCAACCACCAACTTATAGTAGCGGCTATCAACAGCTTATTGGGTAACGTAGGTTCTACTGTTGATTTGGATAATTACTCCAACCAAAAAGCGGGTAACGACAGCGAATTTGATAATCTGGTAAAAGAAATGAATGCCGGAACTGTTGATGCAGTTATCTTCTACAATACTAACCCTGCATACAGTTACAGCAATGCCAAAGCATTTGCTGACGGTGTAAAAAAATTAAGCCTTTCCGTTTCTACCGCCACATCATGGGACGAAACAGCTAAATTAGTTAAATACATTGCTCCTGATAATCACTACCTCGAGTCATGGGGTGATGCTGAACCTAAAGTAGGTTACTTTGGTTTGGTTCAACCTACCATTTCTCCTGTGTTCAAAACACGTCAGGTTATAGAAAGTCTTTTAACGTGGGCTGATGTCAATACTGATGCTTACAGCTACATACGTGAAAACTGGAAATCGGCTATACTCCCTCTTTCCGGAGGTGCTTCTTTCGATAGCTTCTGGAACAAGAGCCTGCATGACGGCTACTTTGTAGCTCCTGAAAAAACAACTCAGGTGTATACCAATGCATCCAATTTAGGTAACGTAACCAATGCTGCTCTTACTGCTTACACCGCAGGAAAAGGTAAAGTTGAATTGAGCCTCTACAGCAGTGTAGCTTTACGTGACGGTAAAGAAGCCAACAACCCTTGGTTGCAGGAATTGCCTGATCCTATCTCTAGCGTAGTTTGGGATAACTACCTCGCTATTGCGAAGAACATAGCTGACGACTTAAAATTAGAAAACTTTGATCTGGTAAACATTAAAGCAGGTAATGCTACTCTTGAAAATGTTCCTGTATTAATACAACCTGGTCAACCAAACAATACTGCCTCAATCGCTTTAGGATACGGACGCACCGTTTCCGGAAAAGTAGGAAAAGATGTTGGTTTAAATGCATTTGTACTGACTGCATCAAACAACGGACAAACCGGTTACACAGTTTCAGGTATCAACATTGAGAAAGGAAAAGGAAACCGCGAACTGGCTCAAACACAAACTCACAATTACATTGAGGGTCGTGAAATAATTAAAGAGGCTTCTTTGAGCGATTACATCAAAGATCCATTAGCTGGTAACCATGACCACCACGGTTCATTGCGTGATAAAGACGGCAAACTGGTTTCCCTGTGGGCTGAGCGTGATAGCAAAGGACACAAGTGGGGAATGGTCATTGATATGAATGCCTGCACCGGTTGCGGTTCTTGCGTAGTAAGCTGTAATGCCGAAAACAACGTTCCAGTTGTTGGACGTAAAGAAGTACTTACCCGCAGAGAAATGCACTGGATGCGTATTGACCGCTACTACAGCTTTAAAAACAAAGAAGGAAAAACATCCAACAAAGAAAAAGACATCAACAAAAATGTTGAAGACTTTGAAAATATTTCTGTAGCCTTCCAACCATTGATGTGTCAGCAGTGCAGTCACGCTCCTTGCGAGTCTGTTTGTCCTGTTTTGGCTACCGTACACAGTTCAGAAGGTTTGAACCAGATGACTTACAACCGTTGTGTGGGAACACGTTATTGCGCCAACAACTGCCCTTACAAAGTAAGACGCTTCAACTGGTTCCGTTACAACGACAACGATAACTTTGATTTCCATTTCAACAATGATTTGGGTAAAATGGTTATCAATCCTGATGTAACCGTTCGTACCCGTGGTGTGATGGAAAAATGTACCTTCTGCGTACAACGTATACAGGCCGGTAAACTGAAAGCTAAAGTGGAAAACCGCTCCGTTCAGGACGGTGATATTAAAACCGCTTGCCAGCAATCATGCCCTGCTAACGCTATCATCTTCGGAGATATGAATGATGCCAACAGTGAAGTAGCCAAAGCCATGAAAAATGAGCGCGGTTACCACCTGTTAGAAGAACTTAACGTTCAGCCTTCAGTTAACTACCTCACCAAAATTCGCAACGTTGAAGGAAGTCTGGTAGCAGAAGAACACCATGCCGCTGCTCACGGTGCTGAACACAAAGAAGAAGAACACAAAACAGAAGCAGCTCATTAATTACAAACGAAAAGTAAAAAATTAACACTACTGATATGTACGAATCTCCAATAAGAGAAGTATTAGTAACAGGCGGTAAAACCTACACAGATGTTTCAAACGACATTTGCAGACCGCTTGAGAATAAACCTACCAAAGCATGGTGGTTTGGATTCATTATTTCAGCTCTTGTATTAGGCCTTTGGCTGGGAGCTACAACTTACACCCTCATGACAGGTATTGGTACCTGGGGACTGAACAAAACTGTAGGTTGGGCATTTGATATTACCAACTTCGTATTCTGGGTGGGTATTGGTCACGCAGGTACGTTGATTTCGGCTATTCTTTTGCTGTTCCGCCAAAAATGGAGGATGTCCATCAACCGCTCAGCAGAAGCGATGACGATTTTCGCTGTAATATGCGCTGCATCATTTATCGTTTCACACATGGGTCGTCCGTGGGTAGCCTATTGGCCAATTCCTTTGCCAAACGCCTTCGGATCATTGTGGGTAAACTTTAACTCTCCTTTGGTATGGGACGTATTTGCGATTTCGACTTACTTCTCCGTGTCATTAGTTTTCTGGTACCTGGGATTGATTCCAGATATTGCCACCATTCGCGACCGTGCCACTA
>DATGWX010000255.1:0-13302 GCA_035299275.1 Bacteroidia bacterium | reverse complement strand
GTTGCGCACCGCAAAACCGGTAAACACTCCGAAGGATTTCCCGAAATCAAAGTGTCTGCGCTGATTAATGTGAAAAAATGCAGAGAATCGCAAACGATTGTCAACCCGCTTTCCGGCCACGTTGTACTCGGAAAAGGAGTGAATCAACTCCCATCCTTCAGATCGGTATCTGCTCACCTGCGCCTTTAACGGCAGTACAGCAAGCAGGCTGATGATGAATAAAGCGCAGTTTTTTTTCATGATGTTATCAAAGATTAATGCCGGATTTCTTAATCAGGTCTTTTTGTTCTGCTGAATAATCGGCTTTGTTGTAGTGTTGTTTTAGTGTACCCATAGCACCCGATTGCTGCATAAAGTACTGCAGAGTTTCCACGGCAGGGCCTTTTAATCTTCCGTTGGGGCTCATGGCAGCATTGAGTAAATTAATTGCTACCTGCTCATTAAACAGGTTAAGTGATTTAAGTGCCGTAAAGCTGGCATTACGTGTTCTGAACTCAAACTGACGGCTGCTGTAGCCTATGAGCTCTTCTTTGTAGTTATCCTTACCGCTGCGAATGGCCAGCTCCAGCCACTTGATGCGCAGGTCGTGGTTGTGCCCGTAAAGATTATCTGTGGTTTGTAACCAGGCACTCATTTCAGCAGGTTGTTGTTCGCCTAGTTTAGTTAAGGCTGTTCTGATAACGTTGTAAGAAGAATCGGTCAGCGACTTCTTAAAATACTCCACCCACTCGCCTTGTGCATCCACTGCATTAATTACTGCCTGACGCACATTTACATCTTTATCCGAAAAGGATTTACGCAGTATTTCTAAGCTCCGTCCGTCTTTGTCTTTCGCCAGCTGGCTGATGACTTCATTGCGTGTGGCGTGGAAAGTTTCTTTGTTAAATACCTCTACCAATGTCTGACGCTTCTCCTCGATGCTTACCTCGCGCAAACCCAACAGGGCATCGTAGCGGTCAATCATGTGTGCGGCTTTCAAGGCTTGTGCTTTTAATTCGTCTGTAGATTTTTTAAAGGTGAGCTGTCTCAAAATTTCATTGCCCGGGTCGAATAACACAAAAGCAATTTCTTTGTTATTCTTGTTCGGAACATGAACGGTGGTAGCATTGCCCTGCACCCACTCTTTAACACTTTCCTTTGAACCGTCAGTATAGTTGACTTCAAAAACCACCGGCATTTTAAAGTAGCCCACCACTTCATCTACCTGATGAATTTGTTTTACATGAATTTGTGTGTAACGGCTGCTGCCTTTTATATCCTGGTAATTTACCTCATAGTGTGGTTCTGCGCCACGGTATATCCACTGGTCAAAAAACCAATCGAGGGTAATGCCCAGTTTATCATGAAAGGCCATCATCAGGTCGTTGGTTTGTACGTTGCCGTATGCGTGGTTTTTGAGGTAATGGTTTAACCCTCTTTTGTATTGCTCTTCGCCCAGTACATAGTTGAGCATGCCAATGACAAATGAACCTTTAGGATACACACGTGCGGTACCGCCATTGGAATGACCAACGGCCAAACGGTCTTTTTTGGATGCGTCTAAAGCGGAATTTTGTTCTCCGCGTTTTTGCCACTCGTAGTGTTCATCGCCATACAACTGGCGGAAAAACTTTTTAGGATAATACGTTGCATAACTCTCCTGCAACCAGGTATCGTTGTAAGTGCGGGCGGTGATAAAATCTCCGAACCACTGGTGCACAAACTCATGGCAGTTAACTCCAATGTAGTTTTTATCAATGAACTGGCGTTGGTCAACGGCCATAAAATCTCCGAAAATGGTAGCGGTGGTGTTTTCCATGGCACCGTATAAAAACTCCTGCACCATAATTTGCGAGTAACTTTCCCAGGGGTATTTCATGCCGGTTTCGTTCTCCATAAAATCTACCATACGCTCGGTGTAAACGGAGGTGAGTTCTACTTTTTCTTTAAACTCAGGGTAATACCAAAAATGCACCGGTGTTTTGCTGGCCGTGCTTTTGGTTGATTTTACCGCATACTTACCAATGCCCAACATGAGCAGGTAACTCGCATGTGGGCGGGTCATGCTGTAGTGCCAGGTTTTTGTACCGTCTTTGTTGTCTTTAACGCCCAAAGCCGTTCCGTTGCTTAATACCTGGTACTCCTTATCAAACTTCACCAGTACCTCGGTAAGCATTTTATCGTTGGGTGTATCGTAACTGGGTATCCAGTGGCGGTTATCAATACCCTGACCCTGTGTCCATATCTGGTTGCGGGTGCGGTTAAAGGCATCTCCTTTGTTGCTGTTATCGTTGTGCCAGCCGATGAAATAAATCCCTTTGCGCGGGTTACACTCGTATACAAAGGTGATAAAATGTTTCTCGTCCCAGTTGAGTGTTTTGGCCGGATACACCCAAATACCTTCAGCGTTGGTTTTGTAGCGAAGGGTTTGAGCGTCTAATGAAGCCTCTTGGATACGAATGCCGGGGCCATCAAAAAATATGGAATCCACTTGCTTTTGAATAACGGTAAAGCTGTGGGTTACTTTGCCCTTTACCAAACCTTTGGCGGGTTCAAACTCTACCTCCAGTTTTTGACGCTCAATGTCAATGTTGTGCTCCCGCGGACTGGCATTGGGGTCGCGTACATAACAGTTGTGGGTGGTAAGCGTTTGTGCCTGCAGTTGTACAACTGCCAGCATGGCGAAAAGGGAAACAAAAAACTTCATGTGTTAAAATATAATTTTAGAAGGGCAAAATACGGTAAATGTACGAAACAGCGAAATACGTTTTGCCCAACCTCACCCACCTCATTAGCTGATGAAAATCATTTTTGCTGTGTGCCTAAAATGCTCATCTTTGAACAAAGAAAGGTTATGCCCAAAGTTATTCGATTTATATTGGCTTGTATACTTTGTATCGCCATAGCTGTGGGTATAGCACAACTTTTTTAATCTATAGGATATGAAAAAAAACATGAGCAATGCCGACCGTATCATTCGTATACTGGTTTCAGTCGTTTTTGTAGTGCTCCACTTTACCGGTGTGGTTGACGGAGTTTTAGGCAAGGTACTGCTGGCTTTAGCTGCGGTGTTTACCTTAACCAGCCTGTTGAGTTATTGCCCGCTGTACCAGATTTTCGGTATAAGCACCTGCAAGGTAAAAGAGTAGTTAGCTGCTTCCTTTCATTGGTTTTGGTCTGCGTTTCAGCAGCCCCTTTTGGTGTTTTGCCCTAAAATGAGCATAAAAACAGGGCATAATCTGCATTTTCCCTATCTTTGGCGATTAACATGAGCAACGAAAACTACTTTGACCGCGTCTTTGAAACCATTGACGAGGAGACCAAAGAAAAATATATACAAATTACTTTTTCACTGAAGAAGCAGTTTCGCAAGAAACCTGATTTAAACGCAGTATTGTTTTTAATCGGGATGCGGGAGTTGGGTGCTTTGCGGGAGTTCACCAAAGAAGAAAAGATGGACCTGATGCACATTGCTACCTGCAAAATTCTGAGCTACTCCGGCTACTACCAGTTAACCGCCTTAGATCAGGACGGATGGCCACAGTGGGAATTACAGAAACCATTGCCGGCTTACGATTTGTTTAGTCAGGAAATATTTTTGAAAAAACACATAGTACGTTATTTTGAAGAAGAACAAATACCGATAAACCCATGAGAAAACTGCTTTTCATCTTCGGCTTACTGGTGCTGTGCACAGCTGCTCAGGCACAAAAAAAGGAAAAATTCAAGTACGTACTTATCATGACCGACTCAGGCGACATGAAAGTGAAACTGTACAACGAAACACCTTTACACCGCGACAATTTTATTTCGCTGGTTAAACAAAAATATTACAATGAACTGCTGTTTCATTTGGTAAAACCGGGCTCCATTATTGAAGGAGGAGACCCCAACTCCTACGAAGCAAGTGACGATGCCGTATTAGGTGGCGGTGGCCCCGGTTACACGCTGGAATCAGAAATTGTGGAAGGCCTGTACCTCAAAAAGGGAACTTTGGTAGCCTCTCGTGTGGGCGATAAAGCAAACCCCAACAGAGAATCTAACGGCTCACAGTTTTTTATAGTGCAAGGCAGAAAGTTTTCGCTTTCAGAACTCAACATAATTGAACGCCAAAAAAAAGATACCATCAGTGAAGTACAACGAGAACTCTATACTACCGTTGGCGGGCTACCATCTTACGACAAACAGTACACTGTTTTTGGTGAAATTGTAGAGGGTTTGGACGTATTGGATAAGCTGATGGCTGTGCGCACCCAAAGCAACGGTCGCCCCGTGTTTCCGTTAAAAATGTGGATGAAAGTAGTGAAGAAATAAGCTGAGGTGAAACGTTTATCCGGTCTACTTTCTTTTATTCTTTTTTCCCTCGTTGCTTTAGCGCAGGAAACCATTGTAACGGGCAAAGTAACCGATGCCCGCACGGGTGAAGCCGTACCCTTTGCCAATGTATTCTTTAAAGGTACCACCATTGGTGTAAACACTGATTTTGACGGCAACTACCGCATTCGCACCTCACAAAAAGCCGATAGCATAACCGTAACTTTTATAGGTTACAAACCGCGCACAAAAAAAGTGAAAGCGGGTGTAACACAAATTATCCATTTTCAAATGGAAGAAGACGGCTACCTGCTGAATGAAGTGGTAGTAAAACCCGGAGAAAATCCTGCACTTAAAATTATGCGTCAGGTGTTGGATCATAAAAGCATCAATAACCCCGACCGGCTGTTGGCGTACAATTGCGAAACCTTTAACCGCATAGAAATATCCGTAGATAACATCTCGGAGAAAATGAAGAACAAAAAAATATTCCGTTCCATAAGAGAATTAATGGATAGTGTAATAAAACTTTCCGGTGAAGACGGAAAGCCTTTATTACCTGTTTTTGTTTCCGAAACGGTTTCTGATTTTTACTTTGCCAATTCACCTAAACGCATCAAAGAATACATTCGTGCCACGCACCTGAGTGGTGTGGGAATTGAAGATGGTTCTCTGGTTTCACAATTGCTGGGTTCTACTTTTCAGCAGTACAATTTTTATGAAAACTGGAACCGCATTCTGGATAAAGATTTTGTATCACCCATTGCCAACAGCGGCAACATGTATTACATCTACACATTACGCGATACCATTTGGATTGACAACCACTGGTGCTACGAAATTCAGGTAAACCCTAAACGAAAAGAAGACCTGGCCTTTACCGGTACCATTTGGGTTGCCGATACTTCGTTTGCGTTAAAACGTGTGGTGCTGGAAATTGGCAAAGGTGCCAACCTCAACTTTATTGAAAAAATAAAAATACAACAGGAACTGATGCCCACTACTGAAGGGCCCTGGGTACAAAGCAAAGCACGCATACTGGTAGACGTGGCTCAGGTAAGTAAAACCACTGCGGGTATGCTGGCCCGCTTTTACAGCTCACACAAAAACTACGTGCTTAACCAACCCAAACCTCCTAAGTTTTATGATCAGAAAATTGAGGTAGATGAAGAAGCACAGAATTTTACGGATAGTTATTGGGCAACCGCACGACACGACTCCCTGACACAGGAAGAGAAATACGTATACAGCATGGTGGACTCCGTTAAAAAAGTTCCTGCGCTGAAAACCATTGCTGAACTGGCCGACATTGCCGTAAACGGATATTACAGTTTTAATAAAATTGATGCAGGGCCTTATATCTATGTTTTGGGCTACAACATGGTAGAAGGTTTTCGTTTCAGGGCGGGTGGAAAAACCAACGCCAACTTTAGCAGAAAGTACGTGATGAAAGGTTATGTGGCCTATGGTGAGCAAGACAACCGCTTCAAATATTCAGGACAGTTCGAATACATCATGTCGCGCAAGCCGTGGACCAAACTGGTGGCTTACCGCAAGGTTGATTTAAATCCTATGGGTATAGTAGATAAGCCTGATGCCAGTGGCGATAATTTATTCAATGCCGTTTCTACCATTACAGGCATACGCAGGTTTGGCTGGACAGAAGATAACAGGGTCTGGTTGGAACGTTCCCTGAACAAAAACTTCAGTCAGAAAATTATACTGCAAAACACCTCCTTTGCCCCTGAAGGAGATTTTAATTTCTCTTATTACAGAACTCCCGAAACACCCGGCACTTCAAGCATTCATACCAACTATACACTTAACTATGTCACCCTGGAAACTCGTTTTGCCTACGGTGAAACGTTTTTGCAAAACGATAACGAACGCATCAGTTTAGGTGTTGACCGCGGTCCTGAGGTCACGCTTTCCTGGAGTTACGGTAACCGCAGTATTGCCGGTGGTGATTTTGACATGAACCGGTTGAGCGTTGATGTAGAACAAAAGTTAGGTTTAGGGGTATTCGGTAATGCTAAATACACTGTGCATGCAGCCAACTATTTTTCGCGTTTGCCTTATCCTGCTTTGGAAATACACCGGGGTAATCAATCGTTGTTGTACAACAGCCAAACGTTTAACCTCATGCGCTTTTTCGAGTTTGTAAGCGACCATTATGTAGCTGCCACCTATGAACATTATTTCGAAGGATTAATTACCAACCGCGTTCCGCTTGTGCGCAGACTCAAGTGGCGCACCTTTGCCAACAGTAAAATTTTATGGGGGGGCATGCGACAAGAGAACATTGATTTATTACCTACATCTCTCTTCAGTGACCCGAAGAAAGTGGCTTTTTATACTTTAGAATCCAAGCCCTATTGGGAAGTGGGTTATGGCGTAGAAAATATTTTCCGGCTCTTGCGTGTTGACTTTGTTCACCGCCTGTCTTATTTAAATCACCCTAAAGCAAGTAAGTTTGGCGTGAAATTGTCGTTGCAGTTTAAGTTGTAACATCATGTACCAACAGCAGCAAATCAACCACCTTCCTGTTATCTGTGCACAATACGGAGTAGAGGATGTAATTGTCTCTCCCGGCTCCCGTTCAGCACCGCTTACATTGGCCTTTTACCGATACAACAAATTTAACCTGCGTGTGGTGGTGGATGAACGTAGTGCCGCATTTATAGCTTTGGGCATAGCACAGCAAAAAAGAAAACCGGTAGTACTCATCTGCACCTCAGGTACTGCTTCGCTCAACTACGCTCCTGCCATTGCTGAAGCGTATTTTCAAAAAATACCTTTGCTAGTTTTAACAGCCGACCGCCCCCCTGAACTTGTAGGTAATCAGGACGGACAAACCATTTTCCAGCAGGAAATTTATGGCCGCCATGTAAAGGCAAGCTATCAACTACCCGACACCTATACAGCCCATACAAAAGACCACATCCACGCACTAAAAGCGGCATTGCACAACGCGGTTTTCCCTGATGCAGGACCGGTGCATGTGAACGTGCCTTTGCGTGAACCATTGTACACTACTGATGCTTTTGTATTCCCGGATAACAAGCAGTCGCAGGTAACCTTTTCTTTATCGGCTCCCGACACAGCAGAGCTGCTCGAAGCGCTAAACTTTGCCAGCTCAGTGCTGGTAGCCTGTGCCTCCTTACCTGCAGAAGAAAACCTGCGCAAAAAAGTGACAGCCTTAGTAAGCGATAAAAAAATAGTGTGGCTCAATGATGTGTGTGCTAACCTGCGGGGATCAGGTGACATGAGTTATTATGATGTGTTGTTGGGTACTGCTGATGACAGCGTTCGCCAACAACTTGCACCCGATGTTTTGATTACTGTGGGTGATAATCACGTATCGAAAAACCTCAAATTATTTTTGAAGAAATATTCCCCTAAAAAGCATTTTCATTTTACTGTTTCGGAAAAGGCACCCGATACCTTTGCCACACAACCCAAACATTTAAGAACAGACATTCACGGATTAGTTGCGCTTTTGCAAAACGTGGAGTTCAACAACTCCAACTACTACACACTGTGGGAGCAACACAATCAACGCGCTGCGAAAGCACTTGAACAATTTACGGAGTCGGTTGATTTCGGTGAGCTCAAGGCTGTAGCTGTCCTGTTAAAAAATCTGGCGAAAAACACGCAACTACAGCTAGCCAACAGCATGAGCGTTCGTTACATGAATTACCTCAGTCATTCTGCAGATTATACTTTCTACAGCAACCGCGGCACCAGCGGTATTGACGGCTCTACCTCCACGGCTGTGGGCGCTGCACTGGCTACTGACGCTCCGGTTGTTTTGCTCACCGGAGACCTTTCTTTCTTTTATGATGAACATGCTTTCTGGAATGATTTTGTTCCTGCCAACCTTACGGTGGTAGTCATCAACAACAACGGTGGCGGCATCTTCCGCCTGATTGACGGTCCGAAAGATCAGCCCGAACGTGAGTTTCTGTTTGCTACACCGTCCCAACGCAGTATTCACGAGGTGGCTTTACATTACGGATTACAGTATGAATCTGTAACAGGTGAAGAAACATTCACAGCAGCCATCTTGCAACCCGTTAATAAACCACGTATCATAGAGGTGGTTACTCATAATGAAACGGATATAGCGATGTTTACTGCGTTTAAGCAGTTACGCCCGTAGGCGAAAACCAGCGATTCCCGCTTACGTTATTGCAAAACTATCCGTTCAAGGTGTTGCTTACCGTTGCTATTCACCTTAATGAAGTACATACCGCGAGGAAGGTTTCCCAATTGTAAATCAATGGCAGATGTATTGCTACGCTCATTTACCTGCAGTACTTCGCCTATAACCGACAGTACACTTACAGTAACATTTTTATACACTTCAGGTAGCTGAACATGAAGTTCACCCGTTGTAGGGTTGGGGTATATTGCAGCATCTAATTTTCCTGTTACAGCTACATCAGTAAACAAGAATGTGTAATTCGCAGAAATACTACTGCACCCGAATGTGTTAGTTAATTTTACAGTATATACACCGCTCTTGGTCGGTTTAATTCTAGGGATGTTACCATTTGTAATTGGTACGCCATACAGGGCCCACTCATACGTAACCCCAGATGTTACAGGGCTGAGTAAGCTGTCTCCGGCTCTTGAAATGAGCGGTACAATTGGATTAGCGTGAATTGTAACATTCCTGACTAGGGTTGATTCGGATATACATCCTGTGTTTATTTCTAATTTATATTCACGTCTACCCACTGTAGTTAATGTTTGCACCAACGAATCAACGCCACTTGGTAACGACACCCACAACCCGCCATTATCACGGTACAGCCAATTTACTATGTGACCTTTGTAATTGCTTAGCTTGAGTGTAACCTTATTGCCTGAACATAATACATCGGGTTGGGCTGTTGGTGAAATTGTATCGTTAATCGGGCCATTAGGATTGATATTTACGTTAATCACATCAGAAGTGTCATATCTGCAATTTGGCAGTTCTATTATGACCCTTACACTCCTTATTGTTGGTTTTGAAACTACTGTGTTAGTCAACACAAGATTATTTAATCCATAACTAACCGGTATCCATGGTCCGGTATGGTCATCTCTGTATACCCATTGTGAGACATTGCCTGAAAATATTGCTGATAACAATCCTCCGCTGCATATGGATTTGCTGGAAACGGAAGGAACTATACTGTTATTATTACCTCGTGTCGGAGTTTTAAAGCGTATTTTACGATAGTTTGTTGTATCAAAGCTACATGTTTGCTTGTTGTGTACAATTACTCTGTAAAATCTGTTTTGCGTAACATTGTTTTGCGTTGTATTGTCGGTAAACGAAGAGGTGTTATTATTTATCACATACCATGGGTAATTTAAATCATCAGACAACAACCATTTTGTTACTTGTTGAGAACCTGGAAGGGTTAGTGAAACAATAGCGTTAGCACAAACCGAATCGCTTGCAGTAACCGGGGAGATGGTATTGTTGTTTCCTGCCCCATTTTGTTTTACAGTTATCTTAACAACAGCGGTTGTATCAAAGCTACATGATTGCTTATTGTGTTCAATTGCCCGGTAATACCTGTAACTGGTAAGGCTCTTATATGTTGTAGTATCAGTGAATGATTTTGATGTAGTATTAATAACGTTCCAGGGTGTGTTCAAATTATCTGTATATAACCACTTTGATACAGGATGTAAACCTTGATAGGTAACTAGGGCATTTTCCCCATAACAAACGCTGTCTTTGACAAGTTGAGGAGAAATCATATTATTATTTCCTCTTATATAGGGCTGAATGGCAATGCTTATTTGAGCAGACGTGTCATATCGACATTGGGAAGAGGTAAAAAGCAGCGCTTTGTAAGACTTTTGAGTTGGAATGATGTAGTTGTTTTGGCTATCAGAGTAGGGATTAAATTGTGTTCCGGGTAGTGTAATCCATGGTCCGGTACTGTTAAGTCGGTAAAGCCACTTATTCAATTGAGTAGCCCCTGAAGTGCTGATGTTAATTCTTACGGTATCTCCTGAACATATACTGTTCGATGAAAGGGTTGGTTGAAGCAATGTATCACGGCTGCTTATTGGCAAAATATTAACGGTAACCTGAGCAGAGGTGTCTAATAAACAAAGGTTGTTGTTAACTAGTAACACGCGATAAGAACGGGCTGTGGGGGTGGTGACTTCTGTGCTTAAATCATAAAAACTACTATTTGAGTTTGAAACCACTTGCCAACTACCCGACTGATTGTTTCTGAACATCCAGCTATTCACATTGCCGGAGGAAAAGGTTAGGTAAGCCCATGAACCACTACAAATCTGAGAAGTTGACGTGCTTGGACTGTTAGAAACGTTACCTCGCTTATATGGAGCCACCATTAAATTTCGTTCACCGGTAGTGTCGCGTTTGCAGCTATTGCTGCTTTGTATAATTGCTCGCATGGAAAAATAAGTGGTATCAAAAACTTCTGGAGCATAAAAAATTTGTGAGATTGAGGAGCCAATTAACGGAACCCAGACACCTGAATTGTTTCTTCGATGAAGCCACCCCACAACATTGTTTCCGGCCGGAATGGTTAAAGTTACAGCAGTTCCGCTGCAAATTATACTGTCATTTATATTTGGAATTATTGATAAATTACCCGGTTTGGAAGGATTAATGTTAAGAGACGTAGATGAAGATGAGTCTATGCTGCATGTAATATAATTTGATCTTAAGTACCGATACGTTTTAGTTTGTAACGAATCGGCCTCTGTATCATAATCAACATAGCTAAAAGGCTTCTTAATATGTGTCCAGTTTGTCGCTCCATTGAACTTATAAATCAGCTCTGATTCTGTGGCGTAAGTTATAACCACACTATCCCCGCTACATATGCTGGATACAGATAGTGTTGGTTTTGCGGTGATATTTGCTGGCGAAAGTTGAGTTAAGTTTACAGATTTCTCGTTGGTGGTATCAAGTGTACAAGAACCTGTTACCTGAATTAGTGCTCGGTATGCTCTGCTAGCTGAAGCTGACAGTTGTGGATTATCAGTAACAGAATAATTGTTTCCCGTGGCTAATACTTTCCATGGTCCTGTATTGTTGTCTCTGAAAAGCCATTGAAATACGTTAGAATTCGTAAAGCTCACATTAACTGTAATTGTTGTACCCATACAGTAAGTTGAATTCGTTGTAGTTGGCGTATAGGTTGATGTGGTGTTATTGCCATACCCGCCATTAACTTGTACGGTATGTGATGAACTTGTATCAACTGAACAGGATGAGCCTTTGAGAATTAAAGCACGGTATTGCACAGTGTAGGAAGGTGTTTCAGCGGGATGTGAAACAAATATTGAGTTGAGAGAATTCACTATAGGAAGTTTAGTCCATACCGCATTGTTACTTTTTCTGTATATCCATTCTGTTACTATGTTCCCACTACCTGCACTAACCGTTAAATTAACGGTTGATCCGCTACAGGTAGAAGATGGTCCTGACGGTGTAATTGAATTGTCATTACCTCCGCTTCTTGGAATGAGGTTAACCGTTGCCGAGTTACTGCTATCTGTTAAGCAAAGAGATGCATTTCTAAGCAGTACTCTATACTCTCGTGTAGTGTTACCAAATACGGCAGTATTAGAATCTATAATAGAAGAAGAGGAAGATGGAATCAATTTCCAGTTGCTGTTATTGTCTCTGTACAACCACCCGGAGATGGAAAAGCCGGATGGCAGAGAGGAGGAAACCTGAACGGTATATGTACTATTAAAACAGGCTGTGACCGGTGCTGTGAGGTTAATGCTATTGTTGTTCCCAAAAGCAGCAGCAGACACATTTACTGTGTAAATATTGCTGGAATCAAATCTGCAACCTTGGTAATTAAAAAGAATTGCTCTGCTTCTAATCACAGTAGATGGGGTAGGTAGTTGAGAAACAGAAGTAAAAGTTGAAGAAGTGCCCGGAGTAATGGTACTGTGCCTAATCCACGGATCACTATTTATACTATAAACCCAACCGTGAACACGATTTAGTGAGTTGGTATTAATCGATACTCCAAAGGATGTTTGGTGACAAATTGAATTTGGTGAAGGAAGAGTAATACTAGTGTTAAATCCTGCTCCGGGGCTGTTAATGCCTTTACTGATAGCAGCAGTAGTATCAAGTCTGCACGTAGACGAATTGTAGATTATGGCACGGTAAAAACGGGTTATGGTATCTTCAGTGAAAGTGTTTTCATCCGTTCCGAAATTATGAATAAGTTCACGCCAAACACCTTGTGTACCGTTTCTGAATAACCAGTTATACACGCTTTGGTTGGAGCCGGTGGATGCAGATAAACTTATCTGGGTCCCTGAACAAACGGGTGTGCTTCCCCCTGAGGCATTGATAACGACAGAGGTATTCCCGAGCGTTCTTTTATTAAACACAATTGACACTTGTGCTGTGGTGTCTCTGCTGCACCTTATGCTATTGTTCAACAAAGCCCTATAACTCCTTGTAAAAGTAGCGTCAAACTCAGTTGTATTATCATTTAACATAGATGAAGTTAAATTACTCCACAATTTCCAAGGGCCGGTGTGATTATCTCTGTATATCCATCCTGAAATAGTTTCTCCTGGAGCAGGTGCAGACGTTCCTATATAAGGCGCAGTACTTCCCTCACAGTAAGAACTTACAGAGGCCCAGGTTGATGTACTTGAGGTGCCACCGATACTGTAATACACCCTCACTGTATCTGAAACTGATGAATCTATTCTGCAGGCATTCGGGTTTAAGAGTATGGCTTTGTATTCTAAAAAGGTGTAGTTGTGTAAATCTTTTATCTGGTGCACAAATACAGCGTTATTTGAATTCAATAATTCTGTCCAGTTTTGATTAATGTTACTTCTGAAAATCCAATGTTTAACATTGGCTCCGGATACTGATAAACTAATTGATGGCGAATAGGCGCAAACTGAATCAGGGGCCACAACTTTCACCATTGTCGAGTTTGATGGTGTAGTTGGTAAAATACGCGTGACCACTGTAGC
>DATGWX010000254.1:0-7615 GCA_035299275.1 Bacteroidia bacterium | reverse complement strand
TTGCAGTTTACTGCTGATAACCGTATTGCGTTTGTTTTTTCTCCAAAGAAAGACAATGCTGATAACAGCTATCAGAATCAGGAAACCGTACACAGCAATCATAGAACGGCTGCTTTTCAGTTGTAAATCCCTTATTCGTATCTGCTGTTCTTTTAACAGAATATCTTTATCTTTTAGATCGAGTTTACGGTTTATCTCCATGCTGGCAATGCGTTGCTCTATTTCGTAAGAGCTGATGGAGTCATTGAGCAGGTGATGTTTTCGCAACAGGCCATTGGCGGTTTTATAATCTCCCTTCAGCTCATAACTTTCTGCCAGTGGCAGCAGAAATTCAATGTAGGGGTGAAAAAGTCCCAGCTCCTTACATTGATTAGTTCCTTCAGAAATATACCTGATGGCTTGTTGAATATCACTTGACGCATGCTGACCTGTTTTTTGTAGCTTAAGTTGTGCTTTTTTCAGGTATACCGTACCTATATTTCCGGTTACGGTTGCGATACCACCGTCATTGGAGAGCTCTTTGTTGATGTCTATTGCTTTTTGGTAATGCACCAGTGCTGCCTCGAAATTATTTTTACTAAGGTAAGCATTGCCCATGTTGGTGAGGTTAATCTGCATACCCCATTTTGACCCTATTTGTTTATTTTTTTCAAATGCCTTTTTATGCAAGGTTAGCGCCTGGTTGTAATTTTTCAGTTCATGGTACACATTGCCTTTATTGCCCCATATTCTGGCCAGCCCATCCTTATTTTGTTCACTGATATAAATGGCTTCTGCCTGCTTGTAACAATCAAGTGCTTTTCTCAGTTTTTTCTTGCGGAAATAAATAGTGCCTATGTTGTCCAGCAAATAAGCCTGATTGCCTTTCAAACCTAGCTTTTCGTAAATGCTCAACGCAGCATAAGCATACTCCAACGCACGGGCATAACTTGCCTGATTGGAATAAATAAGACTTATGTTTGATAACATGGCTGCCTCACTGTTCAGGTTACCTATGTGTTTGTAATACACTATTGCTTCATTCTCGTATATGAGGGCATTTTTATAATCACCTAAGGCAGCATAGTTCATTCCGGTTATGGCCATGGCCGTGGCTTTCCCTTTTTTGTATTGTAAAGAGTCTGCCAGTAAAAACGCTTTTAAGCCGTATTCCACCCCTTTTTTGGGTGATGTATACTGGTATCCGTAGGCTATATCGTACAGAAGTTTACTCTGTTGGTATCCGGTAACGTATTGTTCAGTTGTTTCAGTAAGGAGTCGGTTCTGTAATCGGAATAACCCTGAGCATATACCTGAGTTAAAGCAACAACCCACAGCAGCAACACAGCAAGAACTTTGATATTACCCATAGCCATCTCATTTAGTTATACAAAATTAAACACTTTTACCTCACATAAACTACCTTAATAGTCTTTATTTACATGGCTTTGGCTCATATCAGCTGCAGCAGTAATTTGTTGAGTTGCTGCTGCTCTGTTATTTACCTGTACTGCGGGATACAACCCGGTACTACAATTCTGTTTGTAAAATGCGGAATAAACTTATTTTTGAACTGTACTCAACCAACCATGAACCGCTACTTTTTACTATTTTCTTTTTTAGCCGCACTGGTTTTTACTTCCTGCGAAAAAAAATATTATTCAAACGATATGAAAAGTTTGGATAGTAACTATGTAAAAGCTTTACACTACGACAATATTCCGCATAACAAAAGTCATTCACGCATTGCCGATGCCATCAGGTTTGTGGATACTGTTTTTTATAAACTGGATAACCCATCCGTTGCAGAAAAACTACTGCGTTATGACCGGCTGGTAACGTTTAATTTTAAAGCACGTACTTACAGTTCAGCCATTGCTATTTGCGACAGTATGATTGAACTGATAGAACAGGCAGATGCTATTCCGTTGTTTGCTTCAGAGTATGCACTGGCTCATTTTTGGGCGGGCGACAGTTATTCCTACATGGGTGATTATATGAAAGCCTACCGGTGTTATTTTAAAGGGAAAAAACTTGCTCAGCCATATATTGACAACTGTGCGCAGGGAGAATATACTTACCGTATTGGTATGTCGTTGTTTCGCGAAGGGCAGTACAATGAGTCCATTCGTTATTTTAAGAGTTGTATTGCGCCTACAGAAACGTGCACCTCACACGTAAAATATTTTTACCGCAGGCAGGAGTTACTCAACAACATAGGGCTGTGTTTTGAAAAAATGAAAGAGCCCGATAGTGCGCTGTATTACTACAAAAAAGCATTGGATAAAATTGAAGCGAATGTGGCTGTTTTTCCTGAAGAGTTTAACGCTGATGTGGCAAGAGGGGTAGTGTATGGAAACATGGGTAAGGTGTATCTGGCCAAAGGAGATACCGCTCTGGCTGTAGATTACCTGCAACGGAATATTGCCATTAACCTGCGACCCTTTCATGATTCACACGATGCCTTTTTTTCTATGCTGCAGCTGTCGGGTATTTATACTGAGCGGCAACTTTTGCCCCAGGCCTATGCGCTTATTGAGCAGGTAAGGCAGGGGATAGATACGCTGTTTTATCAGGATACCAAAGAGCTGTTGTTACTCTCGCAGGCGCGTTATCATGAGGTGGCGGGAAACACGGCACTTACTTCTGTTTTTCTCAAAGAGTATGTGGCACTGCGTGATTCAGCAGAAAAACTGAAACGACTTTCTAAAGAAATGGACGTGCAGCAATACCTTACCACACTGGAGCAGGAAGAAGAAAACAGAACGCTGAAAGAAGATAACAGAAGCAAACAACTGCTGGTAATCTATTCCCTGGCCATAGGTTTGTTTTTTCTTATGCTGTTACTGGGAGGTGTGTTTTTGTACAAAAAATCGCGGGGCTATGTGCGTACACTCACACAGCTGAATCAAACTGTTGAGCAGCAGAAAACAGAGCTGGAACAACGCAACAAAGACAAAGATCAGATTATGCGTATTGTGGCCCATGACCTGCGCAATCCCATATGGGGCATTAATGCATTGTCAAAAATAATGCTGGACGATATGCCTGCTACTGATAAGCAACATGAGGGTGTGCAGCTTATTTACAGCTCTTCTGATGCCACCATTACCCTTATCAATGAACTGCTGGAGGCAACTATGGGGCTTGATGAGGACATGAAAAAACAACCGCATGACCTGTGTAAGGTGATTTCAAATGCAGTGGATTTATTGCAGTTAAAAGCTGCTGAGAAACAATTGCGACTGGTGTGGAAGGAAGAGCAGTATTCGCCCTTGGTATTTGGGTTTAATAAGGATAAGATAGCACGTGTGCTAAATAACCTTATTTTTAATGCGATTAAATTCAGTTATGTCGGAGCAGATATTGTTATTTCAATAAGTGTAGAAAAAGACTCAGCTATTGTTGCGGTGAAAGACAGCGGCATGGGTATTCCTGTTCATTTGCAGGAAAAGATATTCGATACATTTACAGCGGCCAAACGTTCAGGAACAGCGGGAGAGCAATCATTCGGTTTAGGTTTATCCATTTGCCGTACCATTGCTCATGCACACGGTGGTAAACTGTGGCTGGAAAGTAAAGAAAATGAAGGTGCTGTTTTTTACCTGGAACTACCGTTGAATTAGTGATTGTGTTGCATGTGAGGATTTAAATCCTCACCAACGAGTTGTGGCTATCCCAGCAAACTTTCTGTTATTTCACAAACAACTTTACCTTGGTAAAGTAAAAAAGTATATTGCAAATAAAAAAGCTATGCACTGTTTAAACTGTGGCCAATTGGTAGGTGAAAATTTTTGTTCCGTATGCGGACAAAAAACTACTGTTAAACGTATTTCCATAAAAGCGTTGTTGCATGATTTACCGCACAGTCTTTTTCATGTAGATAAAGGAATATTAAAGAACATCAAAGGCATATCCCACCCTCACGATACTGTTTTCGGTTACATGGAAGGTAAACGTATCAGCTACTTCAGCCCTTTCTTGTTTTTTTTGATATCAACAACTGCCGTGTTGTTGTTTACCTATTTTTTTCCAATATCTGGTATAGTCTATTCTCCTGTTGAAACAGCAACTGGTGAGGAAGTGAACGTGGCGAAATATGTAGATGCCTACCAGAAATATGTTTACCTGTTAGCTGTTTTTGTATACGCCCTTCCTTCGGTATGGCTTTTTAAACGAGAGTCAGGGTTTAATTTTGCAGAGCATGTAATAGTTAATCTGTTTGTTTTTAGTTGGGCCAACTGTATATACCTTTTGCTTATTTATATTCCCTTTAACAAGCAGTTTCCCATTAATGTAATTATGTTACTTTCAACCTTGGTTTTATACGGACTTACATTCCGACATCCGAACAAAGCTGTAAGATGGTTCAAAGCCTTGCTGATAGTGTTCTTACAAACGATGATTTATTTTTTGATAAATATAATTCTGGTTGTCATTGTAACGGCTGTATTGTTTCCTGAGAAAATATTTCGGTTTTGATTTTTTACCTGAGCAAGGTTAATGTTCCCTTGTGTGACTGAGTAGCCGCATTTATCCCGCTTTTATATTCCAGTATCCAAAAATAAATTCCTTCGCTGGCTTTTTTGTTGTGTGTTGTACCATCCCAACTCTTGTTTATGGAAGTGCTTTCAAACATTACTTCACCCCAGCGGTTAAAAATAGTCAGGTGGTAGCTGTATGGAACACAGTCGACTTCCGGAGTGAACAAATCGTTTTGCAGGTTATTGTCGGGAGTAAATACATTGGGTATCTGAAATCGGCACGGGCAAGCAGTAATTTCTATAGAATCCACCGCTGTACCGCAACTGTTCGTTACCGATACGAAGTATGTGCCGGCTGTTGACACCAACAAAGCTGAATCCGTGCTTCCGGTGTTCCAGGCAAAAGTGTAATTGCCGGTTGTCGGTGAAAGTAAAATTTGCCTTCCTTCACAGAGTTCAGTATCTGCGGGAAGCAGGGCAACGGGTAATTGAGTGAAATTGACCCTAACAGAGTCAGTTGTTGTGCAAAAACTATCCGTATACGTAAAGGGCCAGGTACCTGAAGTGCTAATCTGATAGGTGAGTGCATTTACATTGTTATTCCACAAAGCCGTTAGTGCTTTTGTGCTCAGGTCAAGTGTAAGAGTATCTCCTGCACACAAATTGTATGGTGAAGTAAAACCGTGTGGTACGGGAGGGTGAAATGTCAATTGTACAGTATCGTGTGCCTTGCACTGTCCGTTGGATACCTGTGCGTAATACATACCGCTGCTGGTTGCGGTGTATACACTATCCTGCTTTCCGTCCTGCCACATTATCTGTTGGTATCCTTTTCCGCTCAGGTTGAATATTTCAGGATTACCAGCACAACGTTCAATATTAGGTGCACCCAGTTGCAGGTATGGGGAAGGCAATGTATCAACAACAAGTGTGTCAGTGGCCCAACATGTGCTACCCCTACTTGTTGCTTTCACGGTGTACAAGCCGGGTTGGGTTACGGTAATTTGTGCTGTAGTGTCAGCCGTGTTCCATAAAAATGATGCTGCAGTATCACCTGAGTATAGAGTAAAGTGTACAGGGGCACAAACGGCAGTATCGTTACCCAAATTTAAGTGAGGTGCATGAAACACTTGTATGGGCTGGTAAAAAGTATCACAAGCGGTGTACAATACAAAAGTAGTGTTCGATGTAGGAGCTACTTTTAAGAAGGTGTCTGTTGAAAGAATTGTTGTGGGATTCAAACTATCTGCCCAGCCATACACCGAATCATTAGCGGTAAACAGGGTAAGGGTGTCTTTACTGCATAGAGTGTTTGCTCCTTTTATTCCTTTGCAGCTCTCTTTTGCAATTGACACATCATCAATAAGAATGTAGGCTGACGATAGAGGAAAGGTTATGCCTGTAGGGACTCTTAATGTGTCGGAGCTGAAGTTTGCTCTGAAATTTCCCATGACCAAAAATTTTTCTCCTCCTGCAGCTACATAGTCAAATTCAACTAGCGTCCATCCGGCCGTATCGGTTAAATAACTGCTTGTTTCAAATTGCGGAGTAACGGGTAGCGCAAAAAAGCCTCCTGTACCTGTTGGCTTTGTTTTACTCAGGTAAACTCCGTAATGGCTGATGGTATAGGAAACGTAGTTACTTAGTGAATAATAAAATGAAATGTGGTAGGTGATTCCCTGTTGCATGCTGTCAGTAAGTTCAACACTCAGGTACTCGTGGCTTTCCCCGAATTTATAATATACATATTGTCCGGCATATCCCACCCCTGAATGTGCATACTGGAACCCGAAACTGTTGAGCGGAATACCTCCGCCAGCAGGAGTAGCACAAACATTAAAACCATCAGGTGTTCCTGTATGATTGGTTACGCTCGTCCATGATGTAATTCTATTTAAAAAACCAATGTTAGGGCAACTGCTGTATTGTTCAAAACTCCCGTTGGGCACCAGGTTTTGTGCACGTATTGCGATGGGCAGTATAAGAATGAAAAAAATAAGCAGTACATTTTTCATACGGTTACACACGTGCGTATTTAGTAGATTTATTTGCGGGAGTATTTATACGAATTTAAGTCCTTTTCGGGTATTTTGAATAGGACTGTTAAGTAGTTTGTTCTTTACAGGCAGGGTGGATTTAAATCCTCGCCAACGAGTTCTGTTAGGCAGTAAAGGATAAGATTATTCAGAATGCTTGACCAAAGCTAACACCAATCCAAGGCATTACAGAAAATTTTTGATAAGGTTGCCTTGTTCTCGAGTCATATGCTGTTTCTGCAAGGTGCTTTTAGCTTTATGCTGCTTCAAATGAAATGCAGGTGTTATCTGGTATAGTCAGGCGGTGCGTTGAGGGGTATTTGTAAATGCAATTTTTAGTATATTGCGTATAATAAAAATCTAAAAGTCATTGACCATGGTTTTACGTGATGTATCATTGGCAATTGCCTTCCTGTTAGTATCTGCATCTTTTGTGTGCGCCCAGTTGCCTGCAAACCATCCGGTAAATGTATGGCAGGTAAATACAGGAACTAAAAAGTACTGGCATTACCACACTGAAAATTATACGGGACTTCCTACTCAATCTTACAACTATATTGATGAGGTTACCGGTTGGAAGTATGTAATGGATTCAGCTTATATAGAGGTTACGTGGCAACGCAACAGGGCTCCTTTCAACTATAAAGATCTTTATCGGGTAAATCTCACTCAAAAACCCGATACTGCTTTTCTGATTCACTTCGGTGCTACCAATATCAGGTATTACCTCAATGGCTTTTTTACCGACAGCCTCGGACAATATTTTCTGGATGAATCTTCCACTGCTTCCGGCTATAGTTTCTTCATTAAAGCCCACACAAATGTTGGCATTAACTACATTAGGTATTATAACGCCAATGCCAGTCCTTCGGGCATGCCTTATTATATCTATGAACTCACTTCGCAAACCACCGTTGATGTACCCGAGCCACTCTCGCAGCCCACATATGCGGTATACCCTAACCCGGTTACAGATAAACTGCACATTGTACCACCCGTGCAGGAGCTTACAAGCTGTGAACTGTATAAGTTAGATGGCACTTTAGTGCAGAAAACAGATGCGCTGGGTACGGTGGAGATAGATATGTCTTATTTACCTGCCGGCATGTACCTGCT
>DATGWX010000253.1:0-5374 GCA_035299275.1 Bacteroidia bacterium | reverse complement strand
AAAGTCGAGGGCAAATTTTCTGAATATGGTATAGATGTCTTCTTTACGTTCACGCAAAGGGGGAACTTTAATAGGAACTGTGCAGAGGCGGTAGTATAAATCTTCTCTGAAGCGGCCTTTGTGGGCAAACTCCAGTAAATCGCGGTTAGTTGCGGCAATAATACGCACGTCTGTTTTTTGTACTTTAGATGAGCCCACTTTAATGAACTCACCGCTTTCTAACACACGCAATAAACGGGATTGGGTTTCCAACGGAAGTTCTCCCACTTCATCTAAAAAAATAGTTCCGCCATTTACCGTTTCGAAATAGCCTTTGCGCATATCTCCTGCGCCAGTAAATGACCCTTTTTCATGTCCGAATAATTCTGAATCAATTGTTCCTCCGGGTATAGCCCCGCAGTTTACGGCTATAAAAGGACCGTGTTTGCGTTTGCTTAAAGCATGAATAATTTTTGAGAAGGCCTCTTTACCAACTCCGCTTTCACCTGTTATCAGAACAGAAATATCAGTAGGTGCTACTTTAGTAGCGGTCTCCAGTGCTATGTTGAGCAAAGAAGACTGGCCGATTATCTCAAAACGGTTTTTTACGTCTTGAAGAGAACTCATTTAGCACCCTTTCTCTTCATTAGAAACATGTACACCATTCTGTTATTTTTTACATCAAAGCTCATTTGGTTGTTTACCATAACCCATCCGTTTTTTTCACGTTCCACCACTATATTGAGTACCGGTGTAAGATCATATGAACTTTCACGGTTATTAAATTTCATTTCCTTGAAAGGTTTGCTGTTTGCGCTTAGTGTTACTGTCATTGCATCGTTATTGGCCGAAGCAATTATGCTCACGTAATTGTGGTAATCATTGCTTGCAGTTGACTTATTGATGCTGTAGTTAAATGAACTGAGTGTGGCTACAGTAATTACTGCTATGATGCACACTGAAAAAAAACTGAGTTGTTTCATATTATTGGTTGGTTGGGTTAGGAATTACTTTGCCTACTAAGCTGGTGGTTGTGCTGCGTTCGATGTGCACATAAACATACTCACCCGGTTGGTGATTATCTTTAGGGAAAATAACTACCTGGTTCAGGTCATTTCTTCCCATTAAATCATCAGCAGATCTTTTTGACGGACCCTCAATCAGCACTTTAAATACTTTTCCTATTTGTTTTTTATTCTTTTCTGTGCTGATGCTTTTTTGAAGAGTGATTATTTCAGAAAGTCTTTTACCTTTTATTTCTTCAGGCACATCATCTTTGTATTGTCGCGCAGCCAGTGTTCCCGGGCGTTCGCTGTAGGAATACATGAAGGCAAAATCAAAATTGCATTCTTTGAACATACTCACGGTGTCCTGATGTTCTTCTTCTGTTTCTGAACAAAATCCGGTAATGGCATCTGTAGAAACACCACACTCCGGAATAATTTCACGTATTCTGTTTAAACGTTGGGTGAACCATTCGCGGTCATACGTACGGTTCATTAATTTAAGTATTCTTGAATTACCCGATTGAAGCGGGAAGTGAATATAGTTGCAGATGTTCTCGTGCTTCACCATGGTGAACAGCACGTCATCGGTAATGTCTTTAGGATGTGAACTGATAAAGCGAACCCGCATAAGCGGACTGACCTGCGCCATCATTTCAAGTAACTGAGCAAAGGTGCAGGTTTCACCGGTTTCTTCGTTCTTCCACAAATAAGAGTCAACGTTTTGGCCCAACAGCGTAACTTCACGGTAGCCTTTATGGAACAGGTCGGTTGCTTCAGCTATAATTGATTTTGGCTCACGACTACGTTCCCTTCCACGTGTAAAAGGCACCACGCAAAATGAACACATGTTGTTGCATCCGCGCATAATAGATATGAATGCATTTACTCCGTTACTGTTCAGGCGCACCGGGCTTATTTCTGCATATGTCTCTTCACGGGACAACAATACGTTTACAGCCTTTTCACCTTCTTCAGCAATATCAAGAAGTTTAGGTAAATCGCGGTAGGCATCAGGACCCACTACAATATCCACCAGTTGTTCCTGTTCAAGTAATTTGGTTTTTAAGCGCTCAGCCATGCAGCCCAACACTCCGATAATCAAATCGGGATTGTCTTTTTTAATCTGCTTCAGTTCGCGTAAACGCCCCCACACGCGCGATTCAGCATTGTCGCGAATGGCACAGGTATTCACAAAAATTACATCGGCATCTTTGGCCTCATTTGTAGTTTTGAATCCGTTATCTTTAAGAATGCTGGCCACCACCTCGCTATCGGCAAGGTTCATGGCACAACCGTATGTCTCTATATATAGGTTCTTGGTCGCAGTGGCTACCGGTATGTCGGCTACTAATCCTCTCATCTGAAGTCTTAATTCACAATTATTCCACAAAAGTAATAAAAGCGTGTGACAAATTGACAGACATTTTGATTGCAACGTTTTTTTGTGGATTATTGAGGTTCTCAATCACGTGCATGAAGAAAAAAATACTTGTTACAGGAAGTAACGGCCTGTTGGGGCAGAAGCTTATACATGCTTTAATTAATCACCCGCAATTTGAATTAGTTGCTACCTCACGTGGCGAAAACAGGTGCGGTTTACTTACAGGCTATACCTATTATTCCCTCGATATAACTAATGAGGGTGAAGTAAAAGAAGTTTTTGAACAAGTTCAACCCAACATAGTTATTCATACAGCTGCAATGACCAACGTTGATGCCTGTGAACTTGACCATGCGGCCTGCACCAAGATGAATGTGGATGCAGTAAAATACCTGGTTACTGCTGCTGAAAAATGCATGGCTCACTTCATTCACCTCTCAACCGATTTTATTTTTGACGGTACACATGGTCCCGTTGATGAAAATGAAAAACCTGCTCCTCTTAGTTTTTACGGAGAAAGTAAACTGAAAGGGGAACAGATAGTTCAATTAGCCAGGTGCCCCTGGGCTATTGCCCGCACAGTGCTGGTGTATGGAGTGGTGGATGATATGAGTCGCAGCAATATTGTGCTTTGGGCAAAAGGTGCATTGGAGCAGGGCAAGAGTATACCAGTGGTAGATGATCAGTTCCGAACGCCTACACTTGCAGAAGATTTAGCACAAGGCTGTATAAAAATTGCCGAGAAGGGTGCAACGGGAATTTACAATATCTCCGGTCCTGATTTTATGAATATACTGGAGTTGGTGAACAGGGTGGCCGATTTTTGGCACTTAGATAAAACGCTCATTTTACCATCAAAAAGTGAAGGCATCAAACAGCCTGCAAAACGTCCACCTGTTACCGGATTTATTTTAACCAAAGCCATTAACGAATTGGGTTACGCTCCGCACAACTTTGAAGCGGGATTAGCCATAGTAGAACAACAATTACACGCAAGAGAAAAACACAACTCATGAGCCAGCATACCACCACAACCAAAAAACATCCCAGCGGATTACCGTATTTATTTTTTACTGAAATGTGGGAACGTTTCGGCTATTACCTTATGATTGGTATATTCTTTTTGTACATGACCGATACCGAAAAAGGCGGATTGGCCATGACCAATAAAGATGCTTCGGATTATTTCGGAACCTTCATTGCATTAGTGTTTCTGACTCCCTTTGTAGGAGGGTTGCTTGCCGACCGTGTGATGGGTTACCGGCTATCCATTACCATTGGTGGTATTATGATGGGTATAGGCTACATGGGTTTGGCCTTACCGGGTATGACCGCATTCTACCTGTCTTCCTTTTTAATTATTTTGGGTAACGGTTTTTTTAAACCGAATATCTCTACGCTATTAGGTAACCTCTACAATGAGCCGGCATACAAAGCCCACAAAGATGCAGGGTACAACATCTTTTACATGGGTATTAATATCGGGGCATTTATATGTAATTTTTTCGGAGCATATTTAAGAAATACGTTCAGTTGGGGACATGCTTTTTTTGCTGCAGGAGTGGGAATGATTGTAGGCATTATAGTGTTCTGGATAGGGAACAAACATTATGCACATGCTGATGTACGCAAACCCACTAATCCCGAAGACATGAGTTTGGGTAAAATATTTGGTATTGTTTTATTGCCTGCTGTTATTTCAGGTATCATCGGATGGTACATTTTAGGTGTTACCTCAGAAGCAAATCCGGGTGGAAATATTTTCGGAAGTGACAGTACCGATGCATTCATTTTTGGTGCTTTACCTGTTACCTTATTTTATGTTTCATTACTGGTTCGCTCCAATGAAGAAGACCGCAAACCCATTGCTGCACTATTGGCCATTATGGGCGTAGTAATTGTTTTTTGGGCTATATTTAAACAAAACGGAACAGCCCTTACCACTTGGGCTGAAAGTTATACCAACAGGGAAGTTCCCTCAGCCATTGTAGCACCTGCCAAAGCAATAGGAATGGTGAAAGAGATTACACTTAAAAAAGATTCATTCGCTGTTTCAGATCACTTATTCCGTGTGCAAAAAGATGAATCGGGTAAGGTAATAAAAGCGCTTGACTATCCTTCGTATTTTAAAAATCTGCCGCGTGATCAATGGCCTCCCGAAGGAGAAAGTGTTAAACTGTTTTCTACAGAATTGTTTCAGAGTATTAATCCGTTTTGGGTAATTGTGTTGACCCCGGTGGTGGTGGCATTTTTTGCATTTCTTAACCGCAAGAAAATGGAGCCCTCAACTCCGGCTAAAATATTCTGGGGCTTATTTATTACTGCACTATCCACAACACTTATGATGACTGCAGTTTTTGTAGGCTCAAACGGAGCTGAAAAAGTTTCAGCCTGGTGGTTAATCGGCACCTACGGAGTAATTACGGTGGGTGAGTTATGCCTTAGCCCTATGGGGCTTTCGCTGGTATCAAAACTTAGTCCGCCCCGGCTTACTGCTTTAATGATGGGTGGGTGGTTTTTGTCTACTTCCATTGGTAATAAATTGTCGGGTGTGCTGGCATCTTTGTGGGATGGTTATGACAACAAAGAGTATTTTTTCATTGTAAACTGTTGCATAGTTTTAGTGGCAGCAGTAGGAGTGTTGTTAATGTTAAAATGGTTAACTAAAATTGTAAATGAACATATAAGGTAAGTTCAGCAATCTTAACCTGATTCTGTATGTCTGCATTTAAAGAGCTCAAAAAGCAACTTAAGCTGTTTGCCTCCTTCTCAGCAGGAGAACGCTTATCTATTCTCTTTCTATTCGTATTGCTTTTAATAGTGTGGTTGCTGTTATTCCTTTTGCCGATGTGGAGTGGCAAAACATTAGCAAAGAAAAATGCTGCATTGCAAATAGTTAAATCATGGGAGCAGGAACCCCGCAAAGAAGAAGTGACCACACAAATTGATCACGTAGCTCTCAACAGCGCGGATAAGAAGGTAGTTCCTGCAGCTCTTTTCTTATTTA
>DATGWX010000252.1:0-1687 GCA_035299275.1 Bacteroidia bacterium | reverse complement strand
GTGGCAATGGCTCCAGCAATGTTTCGAAATGTTTTAAATTTTTGCTTACAATGTATTGCCTGTCGACAGTATGGATAATGCAATACGACTCTTGCGCTTCAATGGCCACAATGTGTTCAACGGGTAGAATGTGTTGTTGTCCTTTATCACTGATGGCAATGTTCTCCAGTTGTTTGTGCTCCAACGTGCTGCCCAACAGAGATAGTCGTTGAGCCTGCTGTTCTATGTCGCGGTGTTGAACAACTCTTGCTACGGCATTTTTCAGGCGTTGAATGTCGATGGGTTTGAGCAGGTAATCTACTGCTGCTATTTCAAAGGCACGTACCGCATACTGGTTGTAGGCCGTTACAAAAATGATATCAAAATTTATTTGTTTGAAAAAATTTACAATCTCGTATCCGGCATAGTTGGGCATTTCAATATCCAGAAACACCAAATCGGGCTGTTCCTTTTCAATGGTCTCTACTGCGTTGGTGATGTTTTCGCACTTGGCCACCAATTCTACATCAGCACAAAAACGCAGCAGGAGATTCTCCAGCACATCCCTGGCGCTTTCCTCATCATCCACCAGTATAGCCCTTATTTTTTTCACAGGAGGCAAACTTATATTGATTCCTTTGTTTTGTTTCATTGGGTTTAGTAACTGACCGTTTTATTTCAGGAACGGACTAAAATTCGTGTTTTACAGGAATACTCAAGGTAACCTTTGTTCCGCTGGGTTCACCGTTTTGATACAAATCCTCGTAGGTGTAACCAAACTCACCTTTAAATACATTGTTTAGAATTTCGAACCGGTTGCGTATGGCGTTTCCTGAAAAAGATTCGTGCTCTTTCTTTTGCCTCAGTTGTATGGCCTTGGCTCTTTCACGCCCGATGCCATTGTCTTCAATGGTACATATCAAAAACTCCTTGAGTTCAAAAGATACGCTCAGTTTTTTTTCACCCTGCTTGTGTAACAAACCGTGCACCAGCGCATTTTCAATAAAAGGTTGGATAAGCATGGGCGGCACTAAAAAATCTTCTTCAGAAGGCAATTCAATGGTGTAGGTAAAATCTTTTTTGAACCTTAGTTTTTCCAGCGACAGATACAACTCAATCAGTTTTATTTCCTGTTCAAAGTCAATGAAATCTTTTTCTGAATAGTTGAGGGTGCGCCTCACCAAATCAGAGAATGTAGTGATGTAAGAATACGAATGTTCCACATCTCCTTTCAGAATTAAATCTTGTATGGAGTTGAGTGAATTGAAAATAAAGTGGGGGTTCATTTGCGATTGAATCGCGGTAAGTCGAGATGCATTCAGTTCGTTAATCTGTTGTGATTTTTTGTGCTGCGTATTTAATTGCCAGCGGTACACTACTGATACAAGAAACAAGAACAAAGTAAGCACTGCAAGAATAAACCACCAGCTGGTGTAAAAAGGATAGGCAATGCTGAACGAATAGGTGATGGCCGGGCTGAATAAACCTTGATTTTCGGCCTTCACCTGCAGGGTATAATTTCCAGGGTCAAGGGCATTGTAGGTAATCTGGTTTAACTCATAGGGGTTGGTGTTCCATTTGGGGTCATAACCCACCAATTGGTAATGGTAGCGCAGGGTTTCACGGTTGCGCAGAGTAGGGGAGGAAAAGAAAAAATGCACCTTGCGTTGTTTGCTTTTAAACGCTCCTGAAGTGGCAGAGCTCATCA
>DATGWX010000251.1:0-6778 GCA_035299275.1 Bacteroidia bacterium | reverse complement strand
TTTTATGCCTGTGAGGTGACGCGAACTTAATTTACTCATGCCGATTGGGGTTGTGTTACTAATCTTACTTCATCTTTTCCGGGTGCCGTTTTCAGGTCAACCACTATTTTATCGTTCAGTCGGGAGTCTACATCGTATCCGCTGTAGGTGGCTTCAATGGGCAACTCCCGGCTAAATCTGCGGTCTATGAGTACCAGCAACTCCACCACATCGGCTCTTCCATAAGCCGTAAGGGCATCTAACGCTGCACGGATGGTTCTGCCGGTAAACAGTACATCATCAATCAGAATCACTTTTTTCTTTTCTACAATGAAATCAATTTTCATTTCACTTGGCAACACCACGTTTTCTCTTCGCCTGAAGTCATCGCGGTAAAAGCTGATGTCCAGTTCACCATAAAGTATGGTTGATTTGGGCAGTAGTTGTTTCAGGCGTTCATGAATTCTTCTGGAGAGCAATATTCCACGTGGTTGCAAACCAATTATGGCCGACTGTGAAAAATCGTCATGGTGTTCAATCAACTCCCTGCACAACCGGTCAATGATAATGCTGATGTGTTGAGCGTCTAACAGTACTTTTTCTTTCATTTACTTTTTCCTTTCCGAGAGCTCAAGTATCATATCAAATTCTTCAGCCGTCATGGACATTACAGATAAACGACCTTGTTTTACCAAACCAATATTTTGTAAGCGTTTGTCGGCTTTTATTTGTTCCAGCGTAACCGGATTCTTCAACTTTTTGAACGGTACGAGGTCAACCACCACCCAGTTGGGGTCTTCGGTAGTAGGATCCTGGTAGTGTTCTTTCGCTACTTTAGCGATGCCTACTATTTCTTTTCCTTCGTTGCTGTGGTACCATAAAACAAGGTCACCTTTCTTCATTCCTCTAAGGTTGTTGCGGGCCTGGTAATTACGTACACCATCCCAAAAAGTCTTTTTATCTTTTACAAACTGCTCCCAGGAGTACTTGAATGGCTCAGATTTAACTAACCAATAATTCATAGTTCAAATATTGAAATAAACGGGCACATTTGGCAAAAAAAAATCCCACCGTGGTGGGATTTTTTAAGAGTATGTTAAAATCGGAATTCATTCTGATTTATTCTTCGGTTGAAGGAGCCTCAGATTTGCCTTCCATTTTAGATTTCAGTTCGCTAAGTACATCCAGTTCAGCAAAGGTTGATTTCTCGTTTGATGTAGAAATTTTCTTGGCTGTTTTTGATGCTTTTTTCTCTTCAGCTTTCTTTGCTTTGTCAGCTTCTTCTAACTTAGTTTTCTCAGCTTCTTTCCAAAGAGCGGTGTGCGAAAGAACGATTCTGCGGTTTTCTTTATTGAACTCAGTTACCATAAAGTCCATTGCTTCGTCTTCTTTACCGGTTGTTCCGTCAGCTTTCTGCAATTGTTTAACCGGAGCATAACCTTCTACACCATACTGTAAAGCGATGGTAGCTGATTTATCTTCGATTTTCAACACAGTACCCGGGTGAATTGAACCTGTAGTGAAGATGGTTTCGAAAGTATCCCATGGATTTTCATCAATCTGCTTGTGTCCAAGGCTCAGACGTCTGTTTTCCAAATCTACTTCCAATACTACTACGTCAAGTTCCTGATCTTTCTTTACAAATTCAGCAGGATGCTTGATTTTTTTCGTCCAGCTCAGGTCTGATACGTGTACCAATCCGTCAACTCCGGCTTCCAGTTCAACAAACAGACCGTAGTTGGTCAGGTTGCGTACCACACCTTTGTGACGGGTATTTACAGCATATTTATCAGCAATAGCTACCCACGGATCAGGAGTGAGTTGTTTAATGCCTAATGACATTTTACGCTCATCTTTATCCAGTGTTAAGATAACTGCTTCAATTTCGTCTCCAACTTTAAGGAAATCTTGTGGGTTACGCAGGTGCTGGCTCCAGCTCATTTCTGAAACGTGAATCAGACCTTCGATGCCGGGAGCAATCTCCAGGAACGCACCGTAATCAGCCACAGTAACTATTTTACCTTTTACTTTTTCACCAACTTTAATGGTTTCAGCTAAAGTATCCCATGGGTGAGGAGTCAATTGTTTCAAGCCGAGAGAAATACGTTTTTTCTCGTCATCGAAATCCAACACTACCACGTTGATTTTGTCGTCCAGCTTCAACACCTCTTCAGGGTGGTTGATGCGGCCCCAACTGATATCAGTGATGTGCAGCAATCCGTCCAAACCACCCAAGTCGATGAACACACCGAAAGAAGTCATGTTTTTCACAGTACCTTCCAGTACCTGACCTTTTTCGAGTTTCGACAGGATATCTGATTTTTGAGCTTCCAGATCCTCTTCGATAAGAACTTTGTGTGATATTACTACGTTTTTGAAGGTATGGTTAACTTTAACCACTTTGAACTGCATGTTCTGTCCAACATATATATCGTAGTCACGAATAGGTTTAGTATCAATTTGTGAACCGGGTAAGAAAGCATCAATACCCATAACATCCACAACCAATCCGCCTTTAGTACGGGATTTAACAAAACCGTTAACGATTTCGTCATTTTCCTGAGCTTTAAGAATGTTTTCCCAGGCACGCTCAGAGATAGCTTTCTTGCGGGAAAGAATCAACTGTCCGTTTTTGTCTTCGGTGCTCTCAATAAGCACTTCTACTTCTAAACCGATTTTTACCTCAGGTAAATCACGGAATTCAGAAAGCGGAATTAATCCGTCTGATTTGAAGCCGATGTTTAAAACTGCTTCTTTGTCTGTTAAACCCACAACTACGCCCTTAACGATTTCTTTCTCGCTGATAGTGCTCAGTGTGTTTTCATAAAGCGATGAGAGTTGGTTACGCTCATCTTTTGAGTAGGTTGAAAAACCTTCTTTGTCCATACTCCAGTCAAAATCTGTTTCCGGGGTTGCGAATTGAATGTTTTGTTTTTGTGTCAAATTTTTATCCTCCTTTGCTTAAAAAAGCCCGCGAATATAATTCTTTTTGAAATAAATCAAATTATTTTTCAGGGATTTATGCTCAAAAAATCAGATTTAAAAGGAGGGGAGATGACGGAAATCAGACTCAGGCCTGTTTTTGATTTAAATGTTGAAGTACAAGCTTATAGGCCTTCTCAAACTGTTCTTCCCTGCTGATGTAGGAGTTGTCAATCTCTATGGCATCTGGCGACTTTACCAAAGGAGCCACTTTTCGGGTGGTATCTATTAAATCACGCTGCAAAACGTTCTGATAAACTTCATCAAAACTTACATTATCGCCCTGTGACATCAATTCCTCGAATCTGCGTTGTGCCCGTATTTTGGGTTCCGCAGTCATAAACAATTTAAGTTCTGCATCAGGGAATACTACGGAACCAATGTCTCTTCCATCCATTACCACACCACGTTCTTCAGCCATCAACTGCTGTTGTTTAACCAATAAATCCCTCACTTCAGGGATAGCACTCACAGGACTCACCAGGTTGGATACGGCTAAATTACGTATTTCCTTTTCCACGTTTCCGTCATTAAGATAGGTTTCCTGCTTGCCGTTGACGGGGTTTACTCTAAAGTCGATTTTGATTTCTTTAAGTGCATTTATAACTTCTTTACTGTTTTCTGGATTTACATCATTTTCCAGAAAGTACAGGGTTACGGCACGGTACATGGCACCTGTGTCAATGTATTTATATCCGAGTCTTTCGGCCAGTTGTTTGGCTAAGGTACTTTTTCCGCAAGAAGAGTAGCCGTCAACGGCTATAATAATCTGTTTCACTTATATGTTGTTTCGCTCTACTACTTTTGATTTATTCTTCTTTTTGAATGAATTCAGGTTAGTGGTTATGCTGAAATGGTTGGTGTTTTGCCCCACATAAAAGGAAGCACTGCCATAGCTGATGTGAAAACGATTAACACGTAAACCAAAGCCCCAGGCAAATCCTACCAGTCCACGCTTTTCTTCTATGGTAAGCTCTTTTCTGCGGAGGTGGTTGTATCCGAATCTTATATTAAAATTCTTAGTCAGTAATAATTCTCCGCCAAGTATCATGTGGCGCATTACCTTATCACCAAAGGTAATTTTTTCTTCCACAGGTAGTCCGGTCTCCAAATCAATCTGCTGGCCGGGTTTGTTGGGGTTTTTATAAGTGAGGTCAAACTTTTGAAGATTGTGTGCAATTAAAGAGAACCGCATGGGCATGTGCTTGAGCTTTTTTGAAATACCTGCCTGTATTTCAAAGGGCAGGTTTTCTCTTTCTCCGTTGTAGGTGGTTAGCTGATACCCCATGTTTTTGGCTACAACAGACGCAGTAAGCAGTTTTTCTTCATTGTAATATGTTCCGCCTATATCAGCAGCTACTCCTAAAGAGTTGTACTGTTCATAAGTGGAATAAATAAATTTAACCGATGCTCCGTACTGAAAATGTTTGCGCCACTTACGTGCTGCTGAAACATGAAAGTTATAATCAGCCGCGGTGAAAGTGCCTGTGGGTACACCTTGAGCGGTGGCACCTTGAAAATCTCCGTAGCTGATGTATTGTAAACCAGCGCTGAAAGTAGTTTTCAAACTGTCGAAATGATGCGCATAAGCAAGATAGCCGCTGTTGATGTCGCTGAAATAGTTCACCGTATTAAACGTTGCCTGCTTGTGCATGCTGTTATTGAGCAGGGCCGGATTTTGCAAAGCCAGATTAAGGTCATTGTCTACCACGCAAATAAGGTTGCCGCCCAATGAGGCCACCCGTGCAGAGGGATGTAGGTTAAGGAATTTATAGATACCCTGTCCGCCAATTTGTGCATAGCCTGCAAAGGCAAGCAAACAAAAGACTGAAAGTGAAAGAATGCGTTTATTCATTTTGCTGAGTCAAAAATATGCTAAATAACGCAAGATTTAAAGTTTAGCATACGAGCGCACAAAATAAACTCACCTATTTTATTTGATTGTTGGAAAACGTCAATCAGGGATAAAAACAAAAAAGCACCTGAAAGAGGTGCTTTTTTAGTGATCCCGCTGGGACTCGAACCCAGGACCCATACATTAAAAGTGTATTGCTCTACCAGCTGAGCTACGGAATCGTTAGCTTTTCTATCGAGAAGCGGGTGCAAAGGTAAATTTTATGATGGGATATTCAAATGTTGTGTAAAAAAAATATGAACTATTTTTTCAACTCATACTTTTTGAACTCAATATCACCCGATAACACCTTGCGGTAGGTGGCGTGTATTTTTAAAGTACGGCAACCCAAAGCCTGTAAAAGTGATTGCATCTTAGGATTAAAGTCTCCAACCCATGCCAATTCAAAAGTATCCATGCTGGGCCATTTGGTTACTTCAGAATAGAAATTTATAATCATACCTGTTTCAATACCGATGTTCTGGAACTTGGGTTTTACACCAAAAACAATTCCTTTCAAACGTTTAGGTTTTTGAAACGAACGGTAATACAGAAAACGTAATTTATTCCACAAATGCATTTTACCATTGAGGTGACGGAATATTTCATTCGCTTCAATAATGTTAATGAAAAAGCCTGCCGGTTCGCCATTGGCATAAGCAAACCATACAAAGTTATCAATAACAATGGGCATGATGCTTTTGAATATATCTTTAACCGTCTCCGTACTCATGGGGTTAAAGTTTTCATGACGTTCCCAGGCAGCATTATATATTTCGCAAAAGTCTTCTGAGAAGCGGTCAATCTGTTTTCTGTCAAATTGCTCAAAGGTATACGCATCATTTCCGGTTACCCGCTCAGAAATACGTTTGAATCGTTCGTAATTAAATGACTGCTTGGAAACTTCGCTGGTAGTTTGTTCAAAAAACTTATTAAATCCGTATGACTCGAAAAATTCCTGGTAATAGGGAGGATTGTAGTTTTCCAGATAAGAGGGGTGTTCAAACCCGAATATCATGAGTCCCCAGAAACGGTCTCGTTCACCAAAATTGATGGGACCGTCAATTACCTGAATACCTTTGCGTGTGAGCCAGTGTGCTGCTGCATCAAACAGGGTATAAGCGGCCTCCATATTATTGATGCACTCAAAAAATCCGATACCCCCGGCTTTTGTTTTGGCGCGTACATTGGCTTCGTGGTCAATAAACGCAGCAATGCGCCCGATTAATTTTTTATTTTCATCATACAGTACCCACCTGCGGGCTTCTCCGTGTTTGAAGTATCCGTTCTTGTTAGGGTCAAAAACGGCCTTGATGTCATTGTCCAGCGGGCACACCCATTTCGGGTCGTTGGCATATAACACCCGGGGTACATCCAGAAAATCCTTTTCCAATGAGCTGTTTCGAACCTGAATTAATTTCATTAATCGTGCTTAAATTGATAAATTGCGCCCTCAAAAATACTAATTCCCGCGAAATACAAACAGATATGTTAAATTTAGGTGATAAGCTTCCGGCTTTTGATTTATTAGGTGTTGACGGTAAACGCCATAACCAGTTTGAGTATGCCGACCGTTATGCGGTGGTGGTGGTGTTTACGTGTAACCATTGTCCGCAATCTTTGGCCTATTGGCCGCGCTTAATTCATTTGCTGCAAAAATTTGAGTCCGATAATCTTGGAATTATAGCCATAAACCCCAATGATGCTGCACAGGCTCCTGAGGATTCATATGACAATATGCTGAAGTTGGCCAAACACCACAATCTGGTGGAACGTAATTTCCGTTACCTGCATGATGAAAGCCAGGAATTAGCTCAGAAATTTGGTGCACAAAGAACGCCTGAAGCATTTTTGTTTAACTCCAAACGTGAGCTGGTGTACAAAGGTGCTATTGACGATTGCTGGGAAAATGCCAACATGGTT
>DATGWX010000250.1:0-8226 GCA_035299275.1 Bacteroidia bacterium | reverse complement strand
GTTCTGTGTTTACATGAAAAAGGCTCGCATCAGCGGGCCTTTTTCATGTAAATTAAAACCGGATTAATCAATGGTAACATGCCCCCAGTTTTCCCCTTTTTTAATGCGGTTAAGCTGGGTATGAGTAATGCCGAATTGTTTGGCAATATTTTTCAGTTTGCGGGTATCAGTGCGTAACAGTTGTTTAATCAACCTCACGGTTTCTATACTTAGTTTAGAGTTGGTAATAACTCCTCTGCGTACATTTGGTCCGGTAAACTGGTGACGCTCTTTTTCTTCTTTGGTGGCCCAGCGTAAATTATCAATGTGATTGTTTTGTTTATCGTAGTCCAGGTGAATCACGTATTTGTACCGTTCATCAGGTTTAGGTAAAAAAGCCTCAGCTACCAGCCGGTGAAAATAGCGGGTACAACTTTTACCGTTGTCTAGCCTGGTAATAAATGCCTTGTATCCTTGCACCACTGAGCCTTGCAGAATGATACCTTCGGGGTGATATTTAAAACTGCGCAATCTTCCCAGGTTCGATACCTCATACGGGTCCGACAAGCCATCAATGTGAAGGCGCTTCCAAATTTCGTTCTGTTGATTTTCCTGCATATAGTAGCGTTATGCAGTAATAAAAAACGGAGCAGGCTAAATGTTTGTTGAACTTATGTTAGTGCGCTGATAATTAGGGGTAAATATTAATTTGGGAGCGTATAACCTGAATGGGAAATCACGAATTGCAACTCAGCTAAGCGTTCTCATGGGTAAAGCGAATAAACTCGTATAACAGGATTTACTCAGTTTGTATTTGCTACCCGGGGCCAAAGACCCTGAGGACAATCTTCCGAGCCCCAATAGGCTTTCTTTTTAATGGAACAACCGCAACGCCAATCCCTGCACCTCGAATTTTCAGGATTGAAGGCTTCACAGGCAGCTGTGTTGTTATTTCCCATGCAGGTGTTTAACCGAATGAGGTATTGTTCTTCAGTCAACCGTTCCAATCCATCAGCCGTGTGTTTAATAACAGCAGTAGAAAAATTGGAAATTCTCTTCATAAGTGGGGGGTCAATCTTTTTCATCTTTTTAACACTTAGTATAAGCGATTAGGAAACTTAAAGGATGGTTACTCATACCACAAAGCATTCCGCAAACCAAAACACTTCTTGCTTTTTTAGGGCAAACAAAGTTTGGCTTGCGGAAGTGCAGAGTCCCGTAACTCAGGACAATTGTATTTATCCTGATGAAACAGAAAAGGTAGTTGGTTGATCTTAGGTTTGCTGGTAGCTATTATCATCGCAGCTGCTTGATGCCGGCATTACGATGTTGAAATATTCCAAACAAAGCACAATAATCACATTTAAGCCATCGTCTTCGCTTTCAAAGCCACAGTCTTCCTGTCCTGTTCTCAGGTCCCCGTTGCTGTCGGTAAAGGACACTGACCATCTGTCTTTGTTGGTTGTGCTGGTGTCCACAATTCCGCCAGTAGCAGTGGCGTTAACGCCCATTGATTTTTGGTAAATAGTGCTGTTAGGCCAATCAGTTGTGGCGTGCATCACTGTTACATTCGTAATAACACCTCCGGTGTTATTTTGAACTGAAAAAGTTCCGGTGTATTCTGACATATAGTTTGTTTTTTTTCCTACTCATAAGGCTTTTCGGAATTCTCCCCCATTTTAAATACCTGTATGGGCAGGTCGTTTATTTAAGTGGGTTCTGCTCCACTTTTTAGAAACTTTGATAACCAATTTTGCAAACTTGATTTTACAGATACAATAATGGACTAAGCTCCCTTTTGATAAATCACGGAAAACATTGAAAAGGTAAAATCACTGAAAAAAGGTTCGCTCCATACATGCAGTCACTTTTGTTCATGAAACAAGATGATGCAATAGCCCGCAATTACTGCACTGCCGAATTGGATATGGCATCAGTAGAATTACGTTCTTAAAAAGAAATAACCTAGTTGTTTAAGAAGATATACAAGCTATCGCTGAGTGTATAAACTCAGCATGGTCAAATGTTAATTAATCACTTACACTCATTCGAACAAAAGCATCCGGGTAATTGGCGTAATACAAATGAAGATTTTTTCCTCCGGTAAGTTCATGGCCACTGGTCAGTTCGTAGGGCAACGTTAGTCCTGAATCATTGTCCTTGAGTTGATGCGGTCCCCATACCTGTATGCGGGTTTGCAATTGTAACGTATACTCCGGTGTTTGCCATTCAGGTAACAAGGTGGTGCGTAACCCGTGCAACACATGAAACACATTACCTTTGGACTGCAAAGCCGTTTGCTTATTTAATTGAGCCACCAAACCCAGTGGGTGCGCAACAGCATTTTCTTCATCACCTTCTTTGTTGCAGGCACTCTGCATTCTGAACATGGGCATATTCACCAAAACAGCTTCTACCTCTATCTGTTCAGGAATCATTATGCCATTTGCTGCCAGTTGGGGTGCCATGTTTAACGTAATAGCTACCTGCGGTTCGCGCTTTAAGGTAGCCTGCATGGTTTCAGAAATACAGGCATGTAAGGGTAATTCCTTATCCCATTGCCAGGTGGCTGCATCTGCCTGAACAATATCCTGAACAAAATTTTGATAGCCCAAGGTATCAACTAATTTTTTAACGGAATCAAGCGAACCCTGGTGAATATCAAGGAAAGTGATTTTTAGTTCTTGCGATTCGAAAAAGGAAAGTAGCGGGAGCACCAGCAAAGCATAAGGGCCGGTACCGGCATAAACTACCTGCAAAGGCCTTTCTTCAACAACCGATAACTGGTGTTGTAACCCGGCCAACACGCCCCTCAAAAATACCTGTGTTCGTTTAATATCAATGGAACAAAATGCCGCCATGCCCGGTGAGATAGCGACTCCTGAACTCAGGTCGGTATTCTGTTTGGTTGAAAGCGTTTCAAATGGACTGATACCGGTAAGCTCAGATAACAGTTCCTGCAACTCGTCTATATGCCCTTTCAGGTAACCCGGAGCATCATCTTCCTGAAGAATGCGCAGGGTAAGTTCATGCAGGGTTGATACCGTTTTGTTTTCCATAGGTGTTTCCGTTCAGGATTCAAGTTTAGAAATTATCGTACTCAAATCATAATGAAAGTTTACCAATCCGGGCTGTAAGGGTGTTATAGCAGGTAAGCCAACCTAACGCATGGAATATCTTGTGAAAAATAATCGGATGTCAAGTATTTATTTTGTTATGAAAAATTTATGCACCTCATCCCTGTTATCAAAATTGATGTTGAGGTAATATAACCCCGATGCGTATTCAGGATTCAGGTCTATACGGTATTCTCCGTTTTGTTCTTTCAGCGATGTAGTAGTGAATGTTTCCATCACTTTACCCTCCACATCAATCAGTCGGATGTCATGGAATTTGTTAAGCGCATGGATTGATTTCACAACCAGAAACGTGCTGGCCGGATTGGGATAAACGGTAAATGCAGCTACCCTAAAGTGGTTGGGAACTGACGTAACCGTATTTGCATTTTTGAGTTTCACTTGAGAGGTATACACAATATCTCCCGTATTATCATTGTTGGCGTTTGCAGCAACACCTGCGGCATAAAATGTAATGTCTTGTGTTGCTGTATCGGGTGCTTTCCATTTGAACGACCACTTTTTTTGTTGGCTGGCATCAATACCGGCCCTGCGGTGTGCCATAAAATCAGTTCGGTTAAAGAAGTCGTTAGATGTGGCACTCAAAAAAGTTCCTACATGTTCAATAGGTTTATTCATTCGGGTGGTTAAGGCAAACCCGAATCTGTTTCGTAAACTGTGCGATACCACAACATGTACATCGTACACTTTGCCGGGTATATATACCCCGTTACTGCTGTCAATGCTTATCTGTATAGATCCTTTGGGATCACCGTTAACGGGAACGCCCGAGTGGCAACCGGAACAATCGCCTTCACCGGGTGCCCCGGTCATGTTAAATGCCCCGTCTGATAACGAAAAAATGCTTGTGCCAACAAATAAAAACACACACAGTGCCGAAAACTTAACCATCTTTTTCATACTTGATATTTTTATTCAAAAATGAGTTAAGATAGGAATTGTTACATAGCACAATTCTTACTTATTGTGGTACTTTTTGCGCATGTGTTGCCTGAACAGTTGCGGGGTTGTTTTTTCGTGCTTTTTAAAGAACCTGCCAAAATATGCGGGGTCGTCAAAATTGAGGGAGAATGAAATTTCTTTAACGCTTAAGTCTGTATTCATCAATAATCGTTTGGCTTCTATGAGTACCCTGTTGTTAATGTGTTCAATTGGTGTTAACCCGGTGTTTTTTTTGATAAACTGAGTTAGTGTTTTGGAGGTGAGGTTTAATTTCGCGGCATATTCGCTCACACTCCGCCATTCTAAAAAGTGATCATCTACTAATTTTCGGAACGTTTTTACACGGTTATGAACAACTTGTTTTTGTTCACTCACCACTTCCGTTACTGAAAGCAACCGTTCAGCATCTATAAGCAGAATACTTAAATAAGCGCGTATCAACTCTTCCCTTAAAACACCGTTACCACTGTACTCGTGCAGTATTTCATTAACCGACTGCAGTATTTTTTGAATACTTAATTTGGTGCATTTTATAACAGGTGTTTGTCGGTATTGGTTGTACAAATTAATCTGGTGCAAAAAATCCTGTCGCTTTACTAAGCCAAAAAACTCTTCAGGAAACGTGATTACATATCCTGTACAAGCTGCATTGCGCTGTACGATATGCACCATGCCGGGTGAAATAAAATGCAGGGAGTTGGCTACTATAGGGTAGTTCACAAAGTCAATCATGTGATTGCCCCCACCCCTGGTAAAAATAAAAATTTCATAGTAGGTATGTCTGTGGGGCTTTTTCCCTTTGCCCTGCATCAAAACATTGTATTCGCTTAGTACTGATATGTCAAAAGCAAAATCCTTGCGGGTAAAGCTGTGCAGTGGAATGTTGTATATTTTTTTTGTGCTCACACGTTGTCTTGTTTGCGGTTGTTCATTAACCCCAACTGTAAACCGCTGGGACCATGGTTTAAAAGTACTTTTTTTTCATTCTTTTACAAAGCTTTTTTAACACGCATACGTAACGGCTTATTCACAGGCAAAAAAAATCCTGCACCGACAACAGTGCAGGATGATATAATCAACAGTACGCTTACTCTTTTATTTCTTTCAACTCTTTTTGCTCAATGGATGAGGTATACGCGTGGTAAAAGAAAACGGGCAGGTAAGCAAAAACCAACACTAAAAAGCCGGAAAGCGTAATAACGTTGGCACCCGGGAAGTGCAACCCTTTAAACATACTGCCTACCGAAATAAGCAGTGCTGTTAAACTACCGGCATAAAACCGTAATGAATCCATGCGTTTGGCGGGTTGTTTGTTCACCATTCTGTTGGCGATAATAATCATGCAGGCGATAAACAAAAAGGCATAACCCACAAAGCTCACAGCAATGGCACCCGGCCAATGTAAAATGCGAATTACAAAACCAACGGCAATAAAAGTGGCGGCTAAAAAGCCGTTTAAATACATCATCTTTTTCATTTGAATTTGCTTATTAAAGTTTAACATAAAAAATACCTCGTTTTCAATTTCTACCATACCATTCGGACTGATGGAATTCCAGGCGGTGTGGTAGGCCTCCTCGAAAGAAACGCCTTTATCCATCTCAGCTTCTACCACGCAGCAATAATGGTCCAGCATATCGGCTATCAATTGCGGGTTGGTTAAGCCTGATTGCCGGATGCGCTTTTCAATAACCAGCACATGTGTTTTGTTAAATACCTCCATAACTCAATGTTTTACCGGGGTTAATAATGAGGTGAACGGTTTGCAAAAAACTGATCAGTTCTTTTGATGCCTGCACCGACTCCTGTTTACCTTTTTTGGTAAGTGTGTAATATTTGCGCCACCTGCCGCCCACTTCCACTTGCTCGCTTTCTAACAATCCATCGGCTTCCAGCTTGTGCAGGGCAGGGTATAAGGAGCCTTCTTTAATTAATATTTTACCTGCGCTTAGTTCTTTTATGTGCTGGGTTATTTCGTACCCGTACATTTTTTTATGCTCCGTAAGCAGGTTTAATATAATGGGCCCCAGGGTGCCTTTCAATAATTCTTTTTGTGTAAACGACATATTTAGATTTATAATGCATCACAAATCTATGTATATGTTTTGGAAAAAACAAATCGCAGTAAAATTTTACTAAAAAAAATTAAGCGGGTGCTTTATTGAGCTTATGTTGGATTAGTGTATTTTTTGCTGCAAGCAAGCTACATAAAAAGAGAAGCGTAGGCGCAACCTACGCTTAGTTTGGGGAATTCTACTCATATGAATGATAATAAGTCCACTTGAAGTTATGTTCCTTTTGTTTTGAACTCCAATTCTTGTTTGTCTGTTTTATTAGTAGGTTTTCCTTGTTGTATTTATACACATTTCTATATCCCGTTTTTGAGTATTTGAATTGACATATTTCCTCTGTCTTTTTTCCTAATTGATTAGTGGTAATTATGATGGAGTATGTCCAATCTGGAAAGGTTTTTCCAATAGCCTCCTCTATAGTTTTATTCGGTTGGTAAACGAAAAATCGAATTTCATGTGTATCTGCTTTGTAGGTCTGATATTGAAAGGAATCTCTCCCTAAATGATCATAAAAGTAATATGTGGTATCACCTTCACTTCTTATAAAACGTAATAGCTTGCCAGCCTTGTTGAAGGTCTTCAGGAAGTTCATCTGAACTTGAGTTGTGTCATTAAAATAGTACCAATATTCGGACACATTTAAAAATGAGTCTTGGAAAGAATTAACTAGTTTTCCCTTCAAATTTGATTTTGCATAATGTCTAATTGTAAGGAGCTGCGTGTCCTGATATAAATAGCAAAACGAATCCATAAGAACATATTTATTATTGTGATATAAATAATTGAGCTTAATCGTTACTAGTCCAGTTGAATTAAAGGAAAATGTTGTCACATTCTCTGGGGTGTCAGTTCGTTGCAGGAATTGTTCGAACCTCATCACTTTTCCTTGAGTATTGTAGTATTTATTGAAGAACAACTTTTTCCTTTCAGACATCTTGTATTTCACATAGACTGTCTCCTTATTGACTTTTAGGGAGGTGATGGGAGAGAATTCTTCATCAATTTGTCCATATACTAGAATTTGGAAGCAACATGTAATTATGAGGAAAGTAAATTTCATTTTGCTTTGCATATACCTAGTACATTACATCAGAGCGTAAAAAATCAGTCACTTTTAGCAGTGTAAAACTGGCGATAAAATCCGGTAAAAGCAAGCGGTTATAGTTTGTGAAAGGAAATCCTGAGTTGCAAACTCAGGATAGCTGAGGAATAAATTCAGGATAGCAAGGGCTATTTAAAAAAATGACGATATACTTTCTCTAAGAATTTAGCTTCTTCCTTATTTATTCCTTTATCCTTTGATCCCTCATGTGCTAATTGGTTTCTGTATGAATTAAAAAAGGAAAGCCACTTCAAAAGGTCTTTTTTATTCCTCCCTTCCCCAATTTCAATTGAAAATGTCTTTTCAAAAGTGACAAACCCATCAATGTTTTTTTCAGGCGTTTTTGACCAATATCTTTCAATTATTTCTTTATAATCATTAATACTAAACATCTCTGTCCATTCAACTCTTTTATCAATGTTATCTTTGTAATTTTTTTCATTTTCTTCATTTGCTCTGGCTTGACAAGCAGTTTTTATTTTGTTTATCTCTAACTCCCAATTATTACCAAACAAAGTTCTAAGATTATTCAGAATGATATGTTTCATGTGTTTTTCAACGAGTTTAATATGATTCCTACCCTCATTCTGATACTGTTCGTTTTGCCTTTCTTTCCAATCAATTAATTCTGGGGGATTAAATTCCGGATATTTAGTATTAATTATTGTTTGAAAAAAACGTAGCCATTTAGTATCAGCTCCAGCGCCAAGTAATTTAAACTGCTTCTCTTCTTCATCTTTTGATAACGCGCTTAGACCTTCAAATAAACTTTTTAGATATTTCTCAATTATTTTAAACCTCTCCGAATTAGTAGTTTTTAGTTCTAAATTATTTCTTTGAGTTTCGAACTTATTTAGGCTGCCAATTACTGAAATAAAAGCAAATGTACCCCTGTTAGAAATAATGAAATTCCTATCACTATTGTATATGTTTGAGAAATTTTGTTCAACATAATCATAAGAGGTAATAAGCAAATCGACTATCCTTTTTTTAG
>DATGWX010000249.1:0-3299 GCA_035299275.1 Bacteroidia bacterium | reverse complement strand
AGATGAGGAGGAGTGTCTGCGGTCATAATAAATTACATACACATATCCGGTTGAAGGGTCAGTAGTTACATAAGGTAAAAACTGGTCTTTCCCATTTTGGCGGGCATCAAGGTTTACCCTTAAAGGGTTGGTCCAATTGATGCCGGCATCATCAGAATGGATAAGCCATACATCCGCATCGCCCAGTTTATTATCTGCCCAGCACAGGTATATTCTACCTTTGTGAGAGGATGAAGCGCAGAGATCGCTCGCTAAAAACGGCATTCCGTTGGTACGGTAAATATGAGAAATGTCCATATCCCAGCCGTTGAATTGTCCGGCTACAATCAGGTCTTTGCCAAAAGACTTTCCTCCATCGGTTGACCTGTCAAAAAATATTTTCCCGAATGCGGCCCAGGCTATGGCTATTGTGCCTTCAGGAGTTGTGGTGGTGGTGGCACCTTCTGTGGTGTTGTCACCATCTATACAATCTCCCGTAGAATCGGAAACCACAACAGGTGTAGTGAATGATAACCCCCTGTCCGAAGAGGCAGCGAATCTGATTCTGGAACGATGTTCCATGTTTTTGCTTCCGTATTTGTCAAACTCAGTCCAGGAAAGATAGACGTTGCCATAGTATTTACTTTTTAGTGAGCCATCAAAACTCAACCATTCTTTATCCTGTGCCTTTTTGCCGTTTGAACCAATACCGATACCGGAGTTGAAGGTATTTCCGTTATCAGAACTGCGTTGTACAACAATACGGTCAATGTTCTCGGGAAACTCTTTTCCCTGAGTACGGCTCAGGTGAGCATAATACACATATCCCGAGTCATCAATCAACATTACCGGATCGCCCCATACCCCCAAAGGGGAATTCACCTGTTTCTCCTGCCAGGTTTTTCCGCTGTCACCACTAGTGTATACCCAGTTAATATTAGCTCCGGCAACCATGTACCTTTGTTGTAGAGGCGAAATGAAAATACTCACTTCGTTGGGGTTTAAGTGCGTGATATTAACTTTTACAAAAGGAGTTTGTGCATAGGAACTGGCGGTACAGAATAGAAACGAAAAGAGGCACAGGAAAAATTTCATTCAACCAAATTATATCTTTTCTGCTGAATTTGAAAGCTGGTGAAGTATATTTTTACTACTTTTACCCTGTGTTATTAAGAAACTGCCTCATATTTATTTTCTTACTCCACCTCAATGCTTCGGCTTCCACTATTGATAGTTTGGAACGAATCATTCGTCATTACAAAAAGGTTAATGTGAATGATAGTAACCTCATTCTCTTTTACACCTCACTTATCCATGAATACAGGGAAGTCGATCCTTACAAAGGATTAGGCATTGCAGAAGAAGCAACCGGCTATGCAATTGCGTGTGCCGACCGAAAAGGGTTGTCAAGAATTTTCAATAAAACGGGTAACATATATTTTGATCTGGGCCTTCACGGAACCGCTGTAAATGTTTACAATCAATGCCTGCTCATTAACTCCCGACTCGGAGATTGGGGTGCAGTAGCTTACACTCATAATGACATAGGTTATGTTTACCACAAACGTGAGTTATATCAACTAGCCCTTTCACAATATAACCAGGCCATACCATTTGTGCAAAATGACACCTCGGCTTCATCAAGAGAAATACTTGCGCACACATACAACAATATCGCATTTGCTTTTGAAAAGATAGGTACAACAGATAGCAGTGCTTTGTATTTTATGAAAGCCCTTGCTATCAGAAAAAAACTAAATAAGCAGGATAAAATAGGTCAGTCACTGGCTTATTTGGGGCAGCTTGCAACACAAACGCATAAATACCAACTGGCTGAAAAATATCTTGATGATGCCATTGCCCTTAATTCAAAAACCGGAAACAATTTATATCTGGCGTACGCTTGGATGTATAAAGGTGATAATGCTTTGAAGCAGAAAAATTACACTGCAGCACTATCTCATTTTCGAAGGTCAAAACAAATTCTTCTTACTAATGACTTAAATACCCATATAGTAAAACTTGCTTTGAGAACAGGCAACGCCCTTCTTGAATCCAACCGACTTAAAGAGGCAGCAGAGGAGGGTAATCAGGCATATGCCCAAGCAGTAAAATTTTCTCAATCAACAGAAAAGCGGGATGCCTTGCGGCTGTTATCAGATATTGCGATGCGCAGTGGTTTGAAAGATGAAATTATCAGGTACCAGCGTTTACTAATAGATGAGAATAATATTGTACAACAAGAAATGTTGCACAGTACCATAAAGCAGTTGGAAAATAATCAGGTTTTACAAAACAATAAACTCAACAGAGTTATTCAAAATAAGAACGACTATATTGAGTTTATGGAGAAACAGTCAAATTCACAAACGAGACAGTTTCTGATTGCCCTGCTGGTGTTCATTATTTTGCTTACTATTATTTTATTGGCCACCATTAATTTCAGGAGAAAAACAGAGGGGGAGTATAAAAAACTGCAGCATGAAAATTCTCTTTTACAGCAGGAATCAAAGAAGTATTACGCAACAATCATTAATAAACTTCAGGAGCCGGTAAGTAAGCACAATCAACTCATTTTGGCACTATCAGGTAAACGAAATCTTTTTTCGGAGACAGATATAGTTAACGCCATCAATGAATCTGAAGAGGTGATAAAGTCAGCAGAATTGCCATTGCTTAACGTATTGTATTGGGCTAAGTATAAAGCAGGGAACATTCTTACAGAAGCGGATTTGCCATTGCGGAATATTGCGGAGCACGCCATTCAAACTGTTGAAAAGGAGTTTGCCGCCCGAAAAATTGATATAATAAACGACATTGACTCCGGAATAAGGGTCAAAACCAGCAAAGGTGCATTGCAACTCATTTTCAGAAATTTGCTGGAGAATGTAATCTTACATGGAGGCCATGTAAGTTCCGTTCGTCTGAGTGCGCGGGAGAAGAGCAAAATGATTGAGGTTAGTTTACGAGACAACGGTGAAGGCATTGACAAAGAATTAGTAGAAGCCTTTGATATTTCACCATCAGGCCACGATGTGTTTGAAGGGATGGGTTTACAGGTGTGTAAGCTTATCTGTGTAAAGACGGGTGGCGACTTATGGGTGGAAAGTGCACAGGGGAAAGGAAATACGGTTTATTTTACTTTATTTAATTCGGCACAATAAACTGAACAGGATTAGCATTAAATTTGAGGGGAATTGAATCTTGTGAACGCTAACTCTCAAAATTATAACTTACTCATCCAAAAGCTAGATGATTTTATACGCAAGTACTACAAAAACTTGCTCATAAAAGGGGTGTTGTACGCGGTTACCGGGCTT
>DATGWX010000248.1:0-6296 GCA_035299275.1 Bacteroidia bacterium | reverse complement strand
ACAAAGAAAAACCCCGGAACGCTTTCGCTTCCCGGGGTAAACTATGAAAAACCTATCTGTCTGCAATACGAAGTAAAGAAGCTTTTCAGATTAAAACAAAATATTTTTAAAGAAAATTTTAACCCGAAGAAAATCTGATAGTTTTAAGCTTAAAATTTAGTCTTTCTTAAAGCTCAACAAAGGAATTTTGGTATGGTAAGCCATGCGTTTGGTTAAACTGCGGTGGAACAATTTATCAAAAAAGCCGCGTGAGTGAGTGGCCATGGCCACCACGTCAAAGTTGCCTTTGGATATGTAGCGGTTAATGGCATCAAAAACTTTTTCGCTGCTTATTTCATCGTACTTCACCTTGTTGTAACCGGCCATTTTGCCGTAGTTTTCAAAGCGTATATCGCTCAATTTAAAGTAGCGGTCCATTTCGCTTTTTACATGTAGTACGGTAATGGTGGCACTAAATGCTTTTCCTAATTCCAGTAGTCGGGAGAAAGTTCTGCTTTCCGGCATGGTTAAATCAGTGGTGTAAAGAATGTTTTTGATATCACTGAATTTAGATCTGGCAGGTACAGCCAAAACAGGGCAATCAGCTTTTTCCAATATGCTGGCGGTATTGCTGCCCACCAGTAACTCTTCAAAACCACTGGCTCCGGTGGTACCCATCACAATCAAATCAATGCTTGATTTTTTGGCATGGCTGATGATTTCCTGAATAGCAAATCCGGTTTTGGTTTTGCCTTTCACTACCACAGCAGGAAAAGCTTTTTGGAATTTATCAATGGATTTTTTTAATCCCGCTTTGGCAGCCAGTTCTGTTTCTTTCAGGTACAACTCCATGCTGCCTGAAGGCACCACAGGATCTACTACAGGGATAGCGTAAATGTGGTACAGGGTTACTTCAGCTTTAAACTGTTCAGCCAGTTTACCGGCAAACTTTGCTGCATTTTCAGCACAAGCAGAGAAATCAGTAGGTACAAGTATTTTCTTAATCATGGCAACAATAATTATGTTTCAAATAAAAGAGGCGGTTGTTAATTTAAAGTAAAAACCATACAAATATGGTTAAATTTAAGCAGATAGGCGCTGATTATTGTCATTAACCACATTGATTTTTATCATCATTTTCGCTCAGTTTTTATTTTTTGCCGCTTAGCCCCCCTAATTTCGTTGCCAATTGAAACCACGCCCATGAGATTTATACTTGCTTTTTTACTCGCGTTCACCCTTTTCTCGGTCCATGCCCAGTTCAGCAACTGGACTCAACTTTTGGCTACAGAACTGGAAGGTGGAGACGTTCGTGATTACCTGTATCACAACAATACCGTTTATGCAGGTTCGCGCGGGGGTGTTTTCAAAACTACCAATAACGGTATCAGTTGGGTAAACATGAACAACAACATTGCTCAAAACAATGCCGTGGAGATTAACGGGCTGGCGGTGCTTAACGATACCATTTTTGCAGCCACAGTATACGGTTTGGCCAAGTCAAGTGACGGAGGACAATCGTGGACGGCCTGTACAGATCCGGGTGGAGTGAGGCAATACATTGACCGGGTAGTAACATTGGGAAATTATGTGGTGGTTACAGCTAAGTCTTTTTCTAATGAATGGAAAATGTACCGCTCTTTTGATTATGGTAAAACCTGGCAGAACGGTGGGCATACATTTACCAAACGGCCGCACATATACAAAATCAAAAACGATAGAATTTATATTGACCGGGTAGACACACTCTACTACACTACAGACGGGTTGTTGTTTAATGCCATGAGCACTACCAACAACCTGCCCAACGGACATATCATTGACAACCTGTGTGGCGATAGCGCAGCATCTTCCAATTACATTTACGCTATTGTTAACTACAGCAATATCCGTAGGCTAAACCTCACTACGCTAAAGTGGGAAGATTCTTGCAACACCATTTCTCCGCAGCGGGAGTTGTACGGACTTTATTATTTTGACGGCAAATTAATTGTTTGCGGAGTTGACTACAACCCGCACTTTAATCCGGAGTTGTTTATTACGTATGATAAAGGAAAATCATGGTTGAAAATGCCTGCCCCATTCGGAGTAAAATATCCGCTGCTGCAAAAAGCTGTTTGGATGGGTGGAACTAACCTGATGGCTACGTACTATTACGAGAATTATTTCAGTGACAATGGCGGATTAAACTGGGGCAAACGGGCCAGTGGTATGTATGCCAGCCGTTCTTCACAAACCATCGGAGTAGGTAGTTCACTACTCACTGCATTAGGTTACCAGGGCGTGTTGCGCTCTACTGATAACGGATTAAACTGGTCACCATCAAATGCCGGTATCGACAGTCCGTTTATTTTTACTGAATCATTAAATCAATCATCTACTCATATTTATGCCTCGCTTCGTTTGCATATTGGAGATAGTATGAAGCTCTACCGTTCAGCCAACGGAGGGTTGAACTGGCTACGCTGCAACCTGCCTGCTGGTGTGGAGAGTTTTGATTTTGTGGGAGCTGCCGATTCCACCATTTTTATACGTAACCGCACAGGTAGCAACTTGTTTGTATACCGCTCAATAAATCATGGTGATACATTTGTAAACGTAAACACCAATTTGCCTGCCGTATTTACACAGGGCAGCGGAGTGCTGCAAAGTATTGTAGGGGCAAGAGACACGGTTATGGCTTTGGGTATGGATGCGTTTAAGCTGAGTAAAATTTACATCTCTAAAGACAACGGAGATACTTACACCGAAGTTAACTCAGGTATTCCGAATGTAGTAGGTTCAACGGTAATGAAAATATTGGCCGGTGATTCATTTTTTGTTGCGGTGGTTCGTAATGTTAACGACTCATTAAAATACTTTGCTGAAGGCTCTTGGGTGGGTGGTAAAGGCCAAAACCTGCCTGAACAACCACGTTTGTATACAGTAGACAAAATAGGTAAAAGATTTTTTGCTCTCACCAACCGAGGTGTATATGTTTCCGACAATACAGGCTACAGTTGGGTATTTGTCGACAATCCTCCGGGTGCCGGAGCGGCCATTAATCGGTTTTTGGCCAATAGCCAATACCTTTTTGTAGCAACAGAGAACAATGGTTTATACCGCAACAGTTTGCAGGTGGGTGTGGAAGAAAAAAATACTCCTTTCGTTTTTCATGCTACCGCTTATCCAAACCCGGCCAGCACTTCCGTAGCCTTTCAGTTGGTATCTGAGGGTGGCGTAACCATGCAGTTGGTTGACCTGCAAGGAAGAGTGGTGTTGCAGCAAACCAACCCTCAACCCTTGTTTGATGTATCCTTTTTACGCGAGGGTTTGTATGTTTATCGTCTTACTACAGCAGAAGGAACAACATCAGGAAAATTACTTATTCAGCACTAGCAACAAACATTTCCGGGGTTCAGGTGTCAATATTCAGTAATGAATACACCTGATGCAGACGTAATCGTAATTGGCAGTGGTATGGGCGGTTTAACAGCTGCAGCCTTGCTGGCCAATAAAGGATTGCACGTAAAAGTAATTGAGCAAAACTATATACCCGGAGGTTGCACCACATCTTACCAACGCAAAGGATATTGGTTTGAGTCGGGTGCCACTACATTGGTGGGTTTGAATGAGCACATGCCCTTGCATTATGTATGTCAGCAATTGGGTATTCAACTCAACACATTACCCTTGGATGTGCCCATGGTGATTTATTTGGCAGACGGAACTCAGGTTACCCGTTACCAGAATTTAGAGCAATGGATAGCGGAGGCTGAACGGGTATTTGGAGAGGAAAATCAACGCGGGTTTTGGCTGCAATGTTACCGTATCAGCAATTTTGTGTGGGAGAATTCTTTGCAGCAACTCAGTTTTCCTCCGGCAAATTTGAGTGACCTGCTGGATATTGCGGCCAATGTTTCTTTGAAACAATTGCGCTATGTGCCTTACAGTTTTGTTACAATGAAAGAGCTTTTGAAGCAGCACAATCTTTGGAACAACAAGCGCTTTGTTGATTTTGTAAACGAGCAGTTGCTTATTTCAGCACAAAATTATGCAGCAGAGGTAAACGTATTGTTTGGCGCAGCTGCATTGTGCTATACCAATTATACGAACCACTATATTCCCGGTGGAAATGCACAACTGGTAAAACCTTTTGTTGATTTTATATGTGAGCACAACGGAGAATTGGTGTTACGCGAAAGAGTGCTTGGGGTGAGCCGGCAAAAAGACGTTTATTTGGTTGACACCAATAAGGCAACCTACACGTGCAGAAAAGTGATTGCTGCTATTCCATTGAATAATGTGGTGGAGATATTTGATGAAGAATTAACACAACGTCACAGCAAAAGAGTATTACCGCCTGAACAATTGTACAGCGCCTACCAACTTAATATTGCCGCCAAGCGTGTTCGTAAGTATACAGCCATTCATCAGCAAATTCATTTACATGTTCCCTTGCCGGGGATAGACTCAGCAACAGTTTTTCTTAGTCTTTCACATCCGCATGATGAGTTACGTTGTAAAGAAAATGAACTTATTGCATCCGTCACCACACACATCCGCCACCCGCATCAGTTCAAAGCAGATAAATCAGCTATAGATGAAGCGGTGTTGAATCTGCTGCATCAAAAAGAACTCATTCGTAAGGAAGAAATTATTTACCGTCATTCTTCGGTCACCTCTGATTGGGAAAAATGGACGGGTCGTAAATACGGTTTTGTAGGAGGTTACCCGCAATACAAAAATATTAAACCCTGGCAAATGCCTGAAGCACGGCTGAATAAACAGGGAGCCTATTTGTGCGGGGATTCTGCTTACCCTGGTCAGGGTATCCCAGGAGTTACGCTGAGCGGAATAATTGCCGCCCACAAGTTGTTGAAAGACGATAGACGTATTACATTAAAGAAATAGCGAGATACGGCAACAAAAACACACCATCTCCCACAAAACGGAACCGCTCCTTATCGTAAAAATATTCACTACGGTAATACAAAGCGAAAAGGACAAAACCCATTGTGGTGCGTGTTACACAAATAATCAAATTCTCCCGGTTGGGCTCAACCTGCAAAAGAGTAACACTAAAAGTTAGTATCAGAGCAAAACAAACCATGATAATTCTGCCGGTGAGTTTTTGACCCAGCATCACTGCAATGGATCTTTCGGCATTTTCCTCATCACGTTCTGTTTCAAAATAGGAGAACAAGAGCAGATTCATGAGCGCCAGACAATAGAAGGGAAGTAACAGGTAAAAAAAGTGGTGTGCGGTCATACTTCCGCTTAACCAAACGTTGCTTCCCCACACGCCCATGGTGTATACGGCCGCAATTACCGGTTCTTTCTGAAACCATATGGCTCGCTTAGCTTGCAGCATTTTAAGTAAAATGTAATAAGCGGCCACAACGGAAAGCACTAAGAATCCGTATACAATAAGCGTATGTTGCAGTACGAAAAGAGCAAGGTAAGTGTCCGCCAAAAACACTGCAATACACAAAACAGTTAGTATTTTAATATGTTGTTTCGCAAACAAATGCCTGCGACTGTTTGGCTGATATCCCTTTTGGCTAACATCAACCAAACGGTCGGCCGTGTATATTAACCAAATGCTTAAGCCTAAGCACCAATGCATAATGGTTCTGTCTTCTGTAAGGTGAAGCACTTGTCCGGCAAACAGGGAGCAGCAAATTGCTCCGGCTACTACATCCAGATTAAGGTAAGAAATCAGCTGATAGATGCGCAACATTTCTGAACACAAAGGTGCACATAACCCTTGAAAACCCGAAGCACAAAATGAGCGCTTCGTCTATTTTGTATGTGCTACACATAATCACCTTGTTTTATTACTTTTGTGTACTTAGTTAATGCATACATGAAACAGACTACATATTTATTTTCCATCATTCTGCTGGCTACTGCCTGCAATCAAAAATCAGCGACTGTGCAAGAACAACTCAATTACCCGTACTCCATTAAATCAGATCACAAAGACAATTACTTTGGAACAGAAGTAGCAGACCCCTACCATTGGCTTGAGAACGAAAACTCAGATACCACCGCACAGTGGGTTGACAAGCAGAACGAAATCACATTTGCTTACTTAGATAAAATTCCTTTCCGCAAACAAATCAAAGACCGCCTTACACAGCTGTGGAATTATCCAAAGTTTGGCGCCCCTTTCAAATCAGGGAATAAATATTTTATGTACCGCAACAACGGGTTGCAGAATCAGAGCATATTGTTTCAGATGGACAAAGCCGATGCAGAAGGGAAAGAATTGATTGACCCCAACAAACTTTCTACTGACGGAACAGTATCACTGACGATGTTCACCCCCGACC
>DATGWX010000247.1:0-3949 GCA_035299275.1 Bacteroidia bacterium | reverse complement strand
TTTCATGTATTTGTTTGTTTAAAATATACCTGCAAAGTTGGCTGCACAACCTAAGCGGGTAAATGAACAACAACATGAAATTGACTTGAACCAGTTCAAGAACATTAATTGATAAAATACTATGTTTGTTAAACCATGAGTGATCAAACCTTACTTATAGAAAGCATAAATAAGCACGTTGAGTTAAGCGAACACGATATTATGTTGCTAATTGGCAGTGCACGTAAACGCAGGTTTAAAAAGGGCCAATTTATCATAGCAGAGGGGGCTGCAATACGTAAAACGCATTTTATACTCAAAGGAGCTGTGGTTGCTTTTTTTATTGATAATAATGCCACTGAGCATTTAATACAATTTGCTATTGAAGGTTGGTGGATAAGTGACATACAGAGTTATATTGCCGGGAAACCGGCCTTATTGAATCTACAAGCCATAGAAGATGTTGAACTTTATGAGTTTAGTTATGAGAATATGCAACAACTGCATAAAAGTATACCGGCATTGGAATCGTATTTTTTAATTATTACGCAAAATGCATTTGCTACATTTCAGGAACGAGTACAACACAATCTAAGCTTAAGTGCGGAAGAAAGATATTTGAATTTTAAAGCTAAATATCCGAAGCTGGTGCTTCGCTTTTCGCAAAAATGGATTGCATCCTATCTAGGAATGAGTGCTGAGTTTTTAAGCAAGATTAAAAAGAGGCTGGTTTAAAAACCTTTGTCAGGATATTTATTCCCACCCGACATTTTAGCAAAGCACTAGAGGTTCCCTTACCCGCAACTTTCTACATGGAAACTACAAAGCCGTGTAAAGAGTTCCTTTTCCTGTCGGTGATTGGCGTCCCCGCCAACCACAAAAACAGTTTACATCGTTAAAATAAAGTGTTCCTTCACCTGTTCTTTTCTAAAAAAGAGTAAACCAAAGTGAAATAAATCAATGCTCACCGTAACCTGAGGCAATTGTTTTACCTGCTGCCAGGCTTGTTGCATTTCTTTGCTCCAGTAAATATCATCTAAAATAACCACGCTGTTGTTGTGCAGGTAGGGCAGCAGTTGTTTTACGTAATCAACGGTGGGTGCATACCGGTGATTGCCGTCAATGTAGGCAAAGTCTACAGAACTGAGTGTGGGCAGAAGTACGGGCAGTACTTCATCAAACAACCCTTCAGTAAGCTGTACCTGTTGGCTGTATCCCAATTGTTGGATATGGACTTGTGCCAGGGCCGCTACCGGTGCAGCACCTTCTACGGTGTGTAACTTTGCCTGAACAGGCAAAGCGGCTGCCATGTAGCAGGTACTTATACCTAAGCTGCTGCCCAGTTCCAATACAGTTGTGGGAGCAAAATAGCTGACCAATCTGTGCAATAAGCGGGCTTGTGATGCGGGTTTTAAACTGTATTTAGCAATGTGTTGCACAGTGCGCGATGCATTGTTTTTAGCCACGTGCGAACCTGAGCCCGGGTCGGGATAGGAGAGCAGGCGTTGGTTGTGCAGCAAGGTGTGGCGCAGTTGTTCAATGGGGGCAAATGCCTTTTCTTGCCGGTCTTTTTTAATGCACTCCGTATACAGCCGGTAAACAAAAGGCGAGTGCAGTACCTGAACAGAGGTACAGTTTAATCGGTGGGTAACGTAACGGGAAGCAAGTGTTAATCCTTGCAGCAGGCTCATTACGCAGTAGTATTGTTGCGCAGGTGGCCGCGTACCATTTTGAGTTTCTCCTCCAGTTTGCTTATTTCAGCACGGGTGTTTTTGAGGTTGTTCTCAATTTGTTGTATGAAGCTTGATGCGTTTTTGCTGTTGGCAAAAAAGCCCATGTTGTTTTGTTCCGTAGCCAGTTCGCCTTTCAGTTTTCTGATTTTATCCATCAGGAAACGCTCCTCTTTTTGCAACCTGAATTTACCATCGCCCGAGGCGGCCATCAGTTCGTATTGAGAAGATTGTTCCTTGGCACGCATTTCATCCTTCACCATTTTAAAGGCTCCGTATATGGCGTTTAAGGCTTCGTTGTAGCGTTTTTGCATTTCTTCCTTCTGTGCCATAGGTACAAAACCAATGCGGTTCCATTCTGCCTGAATGCTTTTTACTTCAGCCAGCACTTCGTCCACATTGTCTTTTGATTTGAGCTCATCTAACTTAGTTAATAAAGCAGTTTTAGCCGTCAAATTTTCCTTTTGCTCGTTTACCTGGTGTTCGAAATGACCGGCTTTGCGGTTAAAGAACGTATCACAAGCCGCACGGAAACGTTTCCATATTTTATCGGATTGTTTCTCGTGAACGGGACCCGATTTTTTCCATTGATCCTGCAACTCCAGAATGGCTTTGGTGGCTTTGTTCCACTCAATGCTGTTCATCAGTTCTTCGGCCTTTTCGCACAACTCGGTTTTGGTTTTCAGGTTCACCGCGCGCTCATTGTTCAGGAATTTGAAGTAATTGTTTTTATTTGTGTAAAACTGGTTGTAGGCCTGTTTAAACCTGTCCCAAACGGATTGGTTAAACTTGCGCGGCACCGGACCAATGGCTCTCCATTCTTCAAATAAAGATTCCAGTTCTTTGGTTTTGGCAATCCACTCTTTGGCTTTGTCGCTTTCATACGTGATAAAACTTTCCGCCTTTTCACACAGGGCAGTTTTGGCCACAAGGTTTTCTTCCCGCTTGCCATCCATTTCTGCACGGTAAGCGTTGATTTTTTCATACACCAAGTCAGAGGCAGCCTTAAAACGTTGCCAGATATCCTCACTGGATTCTTTTGGCGCAGGACCTATGTTTTTCCAGTCTTCGTGGTATTTATTCAGTGTTGTTTGAGCTTTATTGAGCGAGGGTTCCTGCACCAGTTCCATCACCTTTTTAATCAACTCAATTTTCTGGTCGAGGTTTTTCTCACGGTCCAGAGTAATGAGTTCATTGTATATATCGAGTTTATCGTAAAAGCGGTTGAGGTAGACGTGGTAAGTGCTCCACAACTCTTCCCGACTTTCCATCGGGGTGTTGCGAATGTCTTTGAACTTTTTCTGTAAGTCTTTCAGTTGTTCCAGACTTTTGCGCACCATTTCCACATCACTCAAATCCTTCTCAGTGAGGTCGTGTATTTCAGCCAGTACTTTTTTCTTTTCTTCCAGATTACGCAGTTTTTCAGCATCCTGAAGGGCTTTCATTTCGGCACGTCTGTGCTGTATGGTACGGTAAGCTTCGTAAAAACTTTTGCGCAGGTACTCGTCTTTAAAAGCAAAGTCATCGCGCAGATTACCTTGTTCAATAAAATGTTGCAGGGCTTCGTTGAATGTTTTGCTGTACAGGTTATCAAAGAAAGTGCGCATTTCTTTTAGCAGCAGGTGAGCCGTGCGTATATCATCTGATTTGGATGCTTTAACAGCCGCCTCATTCAGTTGCTCCAGCGAATGTTTGCTGAAGTCGGCTGTGATTTCTTCTTCTTCATGATCGTGGGCCGAGGCCATGTCATGTTCATCCAACTTGTTTTCCAGTTCCACATCAATGTTTTCATGTGCCGGGTTGGTAGTAGGAGCGGAAGTAATTTCATTGTTTACTTCCTCGTGGGTGTTATCCGAAATAGTAGTCATAAAAGTCAAATTCCCTTATGGGACGCCAAAGTTAGGTATTTTTAAAAGCATTATCCCTATTTTTGAATGAAATATTTGATAGCTGAAAATATGAAAATCATTGAGTGTCCGAGAGATGCGATGCAGGGCTTTGTACATTTTATTGAAACACCCGTTAAAATAAAGTACCTCAACCTCTTGCTGCAAGCCGGATTTGATACCCTCGACTTCGGAAGTTTTGTATCACCCAAGGCTATTCCGCAACTGAGAGACACCGAAGAAGTACTGGCTTCTTTGGATTTAAGTGCCACTACAACCAAACTACTGGCTATTGTGGCCAACGTTAAAGGAGCAGAGATGGCCGTAAAACATAAAGAAATACGCTACCTCGAT
>DATGWX010000246.1:0-5941 GCA_035299275.1 Bacteroidia bacterium | reverse complement strand
CCCTTATTACGTTAAGAAAATGAATGAGTACTAAGCCTACCGGAATAAACCAGAATTTATGCTTTACTGAGCCCGGAAATGCAATGATAAAGCCTGCAAACAAAACAAATAATTCCAATGCGTTACAGGCCCGACCAACCCCAACCAAACATTTTGTGTTGTAACAAACTGTGTGCATAAGGTATTTACCCCTTTGTTCAACTGATACGTGATAGTTACTGTCAACAACGGAAAGAAGTGTTGTGCTATGTTCAACTACCAATTCTGACAGTAGTTTACTTGTAAATACTTTATCTGCTTTTTCTACGTAATAGAAAACAAACCACAGGGAGAAAATAATTGCTGCTCTTAATAAGAACCGATTAAGAGGGGTTCGATTCATCATTTTTGCCGCTGTTATCCCTGAGTCTTTTTACAGCATATCCTGCACCTGCCGCTAATAACAAAGAAATGCCTCCGTCAATAGGAACATCAGGATCACCACCGCCACCATTACCTTGTGAGTATGAAAAAACAGGCAGTACGAGAAGAAAGAGCGAGAAAAAACAGGCTTTCTTAAAATGCATGAAGCAAAATTACTTGTTCTTTTGGAACTTCATACTACTCTTTTTACCATCAAATGTGGTTATGCTGAGTAGGTATGTCCCCTGCGGTAATTCACTCACATCAAACGTGATAACATTATCCTGCTTTTGATACTTAACCTGCGGAATCTGTTGGCCGTTAACATTCATGATTTCAACCGCACTAACATTGCTTACATTTTCTTTGGTGCTGGTAAAGTACATTTCAGTTTGAGCGGGAACCGGGTAAAGAGTGTAATTAAAAAACTTCCCCGTAGCGATGCCTGTATTAACCGAGTTGAAAACAACTTTTTTGATATCAGTAAGTTCAACCTCACCATACATATTGTATTTGGCTAAACGGTAGTAATTAGCACCACTTACCGGGTTGCTGTGCATAAAGAAGTAAGAACATCCCTGAAGCAACAAGGTATCATTAAGTTGTACTGTTTGAATAGTAGAGAAGTTGATACTATCGGTACTGTATTGCACCTCGTATTTACGCGTGTATATTTCTTTCGAGCTGCTCCATTCTACTTTTGTTTGTTTGGTCGCCTCATCAGCTGTAGGATTAAAACTTACCTGAGCTGGGTTCACATTTACAAATACCACTTTCAAACGACCAAGAGCATAGGATTGTGGCTCAGCATTGATAAGCACTTTCCATTCTTTCTCTTTTCTAACATCAATCGTTCTTCCGCGGTACTCGTCAATCAGGTACACCAACATGTTACTTGGAATAGAATCGGTACTGAATTTCAAAGTGAATATACCTCCGTTGGAAGAAGTCATACCTAATACTACCGTATCTGAACCGGCAGGTGCGGGGTAGTTATTGATAACAAGATTTTGATTATCTGAAGAAACTGACCAAAGGTTGATTGTGCTGTTCACCAGCTTGAGTGCATCTCCGGTTTCTTTCTGGTATGTCCGGTCGTATTCATTACTGAAATTAAATACAGCATCATCCCAAATCAACTCATCTTGTTGCATAGTGATGCGGAAGGTGTTTTGTGCTGTCTGGTTAGCTTTGAAGAACCCTGAAATTGAAGTAGCCGTTTTCACGTTTTCATTCATGGAAAGTACAGGGTTGGTTGCTGTTGCCTTAACCCAAAACCCCTGGCCCATAGCAATACGGCCGCTATTCATACCATTTGTACCGCTGTTGCCATTCCATGTAGCATAGGTTCCTGATTGTGCATTCCAAACATAAATAGTTCCGCTTATTCTGGTTTTGGTCCAACCACTTGCAGCATTCCAATCAATGGCAGAAGGGTAAGGATTAGAAACAAAATTCCAACCGTCCCAAGGGTCATTGCCGTTATTGGTATAAGAAACTGCCATAGCCTGCGTGCCTGCATTAATCTGACCTATAAAATCTAAGGTAACTGCATTAGGTGCCGGGCCGCTGTAACTTAATCTGGAAGGGTTTCTATCTCCTCTGAAAAACACTTTTAAGCCGTGATTTGAAGCAGGCGTGTTGGATACTGCTGTCGGGTATTCCCATCCGTTCGGCCCGCAATCACCGGTATAATATTCTTCGTAAGTATAGGCTGATGGATAATTTGAACCGTTCACATCAAATCCTCCTGCTCCGGGACCTGAAATTAAAATATCATCAATGAGTTGGCTCCATGTGAAATTCTGAATAGGAGCTCCTAAATGCAACCAACGTCTTCCGTTACCGGCAGGAATGTATTTTTGAACTACTACATTCCCTGTAACCGATGCACCTAAACCCGCTGTTGCTACACGTGCCTCAGCAGAAGCTGTTGAGACAAGGGTAATGTTCCCGCCTGATGAAATGGTGCCTGCGGTAGGAGTTAATGTACCGGTAATTTCTAATGGGTTAGCTATAGTTAATGTACCTGTTGCATTAAAAGTAAGGTTATTTAATGTACGTGTTGAGCTACTGGATTGAGTCATGCTTAAAGAGTTGGCAGAGGTAACTACCATGCTCGATGCAGATGAACCGGTAATGGTTCCTGAGCCAGATATGGTACCATTTACTGTAAGTGTATTCGCACCGATAGACAAATCTCCTGCTGAAATATTTAATCCGTTTACTGATAGTGCCCCGCTTAAAGATTTTGTACCACTACCTGAAATAATAATATTATTGTAGGTATATGCGGGAATAGATTGGCTACCGGAATTGTTAAACTCAACAGTACCTGTTCCTGCAATAACACTACCACCTGAAAGTACCCCTGCAATTCTCAATGTGCCACCTGCAGTAAAGTTAACTGCATTTCTGGTTGGCGTACCATTCATGGTAAGATTGCCTGTAATTGTCACTGTTCCGCCATCAATACCCAATTCACAATCTCTGTTATTGTTATTGGAAGCATTCATGGTGTAGCTGCCTGTAGAATATGCACCGCTTACAAATACGCCATTGGTTCTGCTACCACTTGTAGGAGGTGAAACAAGTGTGGAATTAGTAACAGATAAAGATGCACCCGAGCTAACCAACACCTGAGTTTCTCCTTTACCACCTGTAAGTGTTAAAGATTTGCATACTGCATTTGGGATATTCACTGTGCAGGTTGCTCCAAGATCAATTATAGCATCTGTGTTGGCATCAGGAATTCCGTTACTCCAGTTACCGGGCACATTCCAATTTCCGTTGGATGCGGTAAATGTTGTTTGGGCAGAAACAAAAGCTGCAGTTACAGTGAAAAATAAAACGAATAATATAACTTTGACAGAGTTCATTTTGTTATTTGTGTTCAATTGGACTGTACTATCAGCCAAAGCCATTCCACACTTCACACTGAACTCCAAAGCAGGCTGCGCTTTCGACAAATTTGGCCCGCTGAAAAAAAAGACTTAAACACGATAAAACAACTAGCTGATTTTAAACAGAATACGAATATTTCAATCATGAACTTACGTATATTAAACCAGATTAATTTTTGCAACGAGGTAACAAAGCATTCGGCACAAAAACTAAATTGGCTCATTTTGGTCCTATTTTTCCCTTTTTGGAACTAAACTCGGACCACTGAAATCTGATGAAAAATGAATAAAAACAAGGCTCTTGAAACACTCTCCCTCGTTTCGGGTGTCACCAAAAAAGAGGTTAAAATTCGCTTTCGTGAGTTAGCAAAAATGCATCATCCTGATTTGTATCAAAACTACCCCGACCAATCAGAAGCAGTTTCAGAATTCATTAAAATCAAAGAAGCTTATGACTTCTTAATGAATCACCCGAGCGATGTAATCATAGTATCAGAAAATGAGCCCATACTGCGCGCAAAGAAAAGAGACTATGCAACAAGCTATAAACTTCCGGATTGGCTGGTGCTAAAAGAAATAAAGAATGCTATAAGTCTGCTCAGATTAATACGCTTGAATGCTGTTATAAATATATTTAATACGGTGCAAATAAGCAGCTGGTTTCAAAGGACAGAAATCAACGAACGAAACTACCACGCAAGATATTGGTTGATGCTGTGGAATCTGTTAAAAGTACTAACCATATCTTTCATCTACCTGTGCACCTTCATACTGTTTACCCTTGCATTCTTCTGTTTCGCAATCTGCTTTGTTCTTTTCTATCCGTTTCTGTGGGCCTACAATAAATCAGTCAACGCACTTATGAAACTCTGCGCTGCACTATGGGGATATACACCTTCACCAACCTGCGGTAGGTTTCGCGGAGAGGTAATTTATTTGCTGGCAAGAAGTTTACCTGTGGTTGCTCTTTGTATTCTTACGGCTACACTCACAAATCAATATTACGTGTACCGAACCTCTTTCGCATTTTGGGCGTTAAGTCCGCTCAACATTTTTGCCTTTGTAATGCTTAGCAGTATTGTATATGAATGGAGTTGCTTTTTAAGAATACGCAAATGGAGAAGACGCAACCGTTAATTACTCTTCTCGGATCAATGTAACCGGCCCACCTCTTATCTGTGTTTCATCCCCCTTAAACCTATACTTTAGAATAAAAAAGTACACGCCATCCGGGCAGTTTTTATTCGTGTTAAATTCTTTACCGTTCCAGTCCTTAGCATCGTCCTCTGATTCAAATACCAGCTGGCCCCATCGATTATAAATACTTAAAGCATAATACTCATGCCCGAAAATGGGTATATCAAAAACATCATTCTTATTATCTGCATTCTGAGGGGTGAAAACATTTGGTATAAATATTCCGTGATTAGTAATAACCTCAATATACTTACATACACTATCCGCACAGCCTTCTTTATTTAAAACCGACAGGCATACAATAAAGACACCTGTATCCTGCATATAACTATGTCCACCATCTTTAGTTGTAGCCGTATTAAGGGAGCCCGACTGCGGGTGTCCGAAATCCCAAAAATAAACCGATGCATTCGATGACGTATTCTTAAAATAAAAGAAAGGTGGAGCTGATAATACAGTATCTGTTTCAAAATCTGCTATCACATCAACAACTTCAATAGAATCAGTTTTAGTTTGAACACAATAGGGTTGTCCCGGTGAAGGAAAATAAAAGGGCGCATAATGGATTCCATACTTTCCTGAAGATGTAAAAGAGTAAATTACAGAATCTTTTGGTGCAACTGAAGTGAGGGAGTCTGTCGCAGAAAAGTACCACCGGTAAGTGGTATATTTTACATCTGAGGAATCTCGAAACACAACATTCTCTCCTACACAAACAGGAGATTTAAAGGTAAAATTAACCGGAGGTACAGGAAGAACATGAACAAAAAATCTTTTTTGGGTTAATATGGTCGTATCCGGAAAATTTGCTGAGCAATAGTAGGTGTTTTGTGTAACCGGATTAAGAAATGTGTCCACTCCGAATAACTTTATTTCATAAATTCCGGGCTTGGTATAGGTATGTTGAATAAGGCTGGTATCTGTTACACTCAGGTTAGTAGAATCCCCAAAGTCCCACACCCAGTACCTTACGTTTACGGATGTATTTCTGAATGCCGCTGTGTAGGGTACGCATCCTATGGTATCACTGGCCATTTCAAAAGAAGGAGAAGGACCTATTACTCGAACTGAACGAATAAAATCATCGTAGCATCCAATAGTATTAAATGCCCTTAATCTAACCTGAAAGGTACCGAAAGAGGTGTAATCGTGATACGGATTCTTTAATATACTTGGTGTTTTACCATCACCAAAATCCCATTCCCACGCTACAATTGAATCAACAGTAGGGAAGCCTGAATGTGTGAACTTGTTTAATACAAAAGATGAATCATAAAAACGGGCAATTTGTCCGCAAATGAAAAGCGTATCCGAAATTCCAAAATCCGCCTGCGTACCTAAAACCCTTATTTTGTACTCCGCAGTGTCGAAACAATTATCCTTATCTACTGCCGCCAGTTTAATTGTGTAATTCCCCAAAGTATTAAACCTGAATGATT
>DATGWX010000245.1:0-4756 GCA_035299275.1 Bacteroidia bacterium | reverse complement strand
TGATGAGGCTTATCTCGATGTAACCGAAAACAAAAAAAACATTGCATCTGCTACACAAATTGCTAAAGAAATAAGGCAACGCGTTTGGGACATCACCCACCTCACTGCATCTGCCGGAGTTTCGTACAATAAATTTTTAGCTAAAACAGCCAGCGGATTTAAAAAACCGAATGGACTTACTGTAGTAAAACCTGAACAAGCCGAAGCCTTTCTAAACCAGCTTTCCATTGATGATTTTTATGGTGTTGGAAAAGCTACTGCCGAAAAGATGAAAGGCATGGGCATTGAAAACGGAGCTGATTTAAGAACCTGGGAACTTGAGGATTTAACAGAGAACTTCGGTAAATACGGTAAATATTACTACTACATCGTTCGGGGCATTGACAACCGTGAGGTAGAGCCGGAGCGCGAGCGCAAATCATTGGGTGCTGAAGAAACGTTTGACCGCGATTATTCTTCAAAAGATGAACTACGTTCAAAACTTAAAGACATATGCGAAGACGTAGCCGAACGTTTAAGCAAACATCAACTGGCCGGTAAATCACTTACACTTAAAATAAAATTTGCTGACTTTAGTGTGATGAGTCGGAGTAAAACCATGCTTAATCCCATTTACAAAGAGCGCGATTTATTTCAAATATCTACCGATATGCTTTACGAGACCAATCTACACCATAAGGCCGTACGACTTTTGGGAATAAGTTTGTCTAACCTTTGTGAGCGGGGGAAATCGCCTGTTAAACCTGAACAGTTGAACCTGAATTGGTAACGTAACGGGTGTTAAGTACATTAAGGTGATGCTGTGCATGACCGGCAATAATCCAGAAAATTGCATTGGCGGTTACACTTTTACCGTTGGCTGTTCCTGCTTTACTTAAATCGGTTTCATTCAGGCTGCGCAACAGCAGCAAAGTAGATTTTCGGGTGTACATGAGTTGCAACAACAAATCGTCAATACTCTGGTGGTTAAAGGAAGCGTTGGTTACATAATCGTTCTCATCAAATCCCGGCAATGCTTGTAACTCACCGCGAGCGATGCTCAAGGCACGAAAAGCAAAAATACGCTCTGCATCTATAATATGCCCTAAAACCTCTTTCATACTCCACTTGCCCTCAGCGTAAGAACTGTTGGCTTGCTCCTCAGTAACCTGCGAAAACAACTCATCAATGGTTCTTAATTGCATTTCAAGTGTTGGCTCCAGCAAACTGTTTTCTACTAAAGAAACGTATGGGGTATAATAGGCTGGGTATTCTGTTGTAAGTGGTTTCATTGCTGCAAATATAAACCACAAACATACATTGTTTTTACAGGCTTGTACAAGAATTTCTGTAGTATTCGTTATCATTGAAGCATGAAAAAGTATACCCTCCTGTGGAGTATTTTATTCATTGGTATTGCTGCACAAGCGCAATACCAGCCCGACAGCGCACGCAGCGGAAAAGAGATTTTACAGTTGCTGGTGGGTAATAACATGAAGGTACAGGATATTGATTACTGGGGCGCATTGGATGCTATAGGCACTTTTAAAAACACTAACACCATTTTATCCATGAGTGAAGGTGTATATTTAGGAACAGGATCCTGGCAAGGCCCGGCAGTACCTAATAAGTACGGGAATCTTACCTCCAGACAAAAAAGACCCGGACTGATGATTGCGAACGACCGCAACCTGAGTTCCATCAGCACAGGCAAATTATTTGATATAGCTGTGCTGAAGTTTTCTTTTATTCCGGAATGTGATACCATTGCATTTAACTACATCTTTGGCTCCGAAGAATATCCTGAGTACGTCAATAAAAAATTTAATGACGTGTTTGGCTTTTTTATCACAGGGCCGGGTATTGAAGGCACACGTAACATGGCGGTTTTGCCTGATGACTCCACTCCCATCACCATCAATTCAGTGAATATGTTGTACAACAAAGAGTACTACATTTCCAACCCCATACTACAACCAGGTGAGCAAAAAGCCACCATACAGTTTGACGGTATAACAACAAAACTTGTTGCTAAAAGTGCGGTGATTCCGGGGAAGTTATATACCATTAAAATTGCTATTGCTGATGTAAATGATGGTATGTATGACTCGGGTGTATTTCTTGAAGCCAACTCATTTAACTGTTATGGAAATAAGGCGAAAGACTCGGTTGTAGCCAAGATTACCATTAACATAGAATTTGCTTTTAACTCAGCTGTTATTCCTGAAAAATATTATGCAGAGCTGAATAAAATTGTGCATCAGTTAAAATTAAACCCCAGTTACAAAACAGATATAAATGGCCACACAGACAACATTGGTTCTGCTGAATTTAACTTACAGCTTTCAGAAAGCAGGGCCAAATCAGTGGCCGATTACCTGATATCAAAAGGTGTTGCTCCTGCTCAGGTAACATACAAAGGATACGGTAGCACACAACCTTTAAACAGCAACACCACTGAAGCAGAAAAAGCGCGCAACAGACGTGTAGAATTCATCATCCGTAAACCTTTGCAGTGAAAAAATCAGCAGGTTTACTTTTTGTTCTCATTCTTTTAAAGCTTACGGCACAAGCACAATTGGCTTTCGATACCTTAAGCAGTGTTGATGCTATGGTACGCAGTGCCTTCCTGTCTGATGGAATTGAAATAAGCAATATTCGCTATACCGGCTCAGTTAAAGCCATACAGGTATTCACCAATCAAAACAACCTTATGCCGGTGAAAGCAGGTTTATACCTGGGTACCGGCAGTTACCGCAATGCCAAAGGCCCCAACTACGACAACGGTATGAGCTTTATGCTTAACACCCGTGGCGATGCCCAACTCACACAACTGGCCGGACAATCAACCTTGGATGCTGCTATACTGGAATTTGATTTTGTTCCCAGCAGCGATAGTATTTCATTTCGTTACGTTTTTGCATCAGAAGAATATCCGGAATATGTAGGTTCCAAATTCAATGATGTGTTTGCTTTTTATATCAGTGGTGCCGGAATAAAAGGAATTAAAAATCTGGCGGTATTGCCTAAATCCAAAACAGCCATTACAGTTAACAATGTAAACGACAAAAAGAACCGTTATTACTATCTGGATAATGCTTACAGAGTATATGATCCGTTCAGTAGATTGGTGGATACCCTTGATATACAGTTTGACGGTTTTACCCGTTTACTGGAGGCGCGGTGTGCTGTAATTCCGTGGCAAACGTATCACCTTAAAATATGCATTGCCGATGTTAAAGATGCCATTTACGATTCAGGTGTATTTTTAGAATCGGGGTCGTTTAAAAGTTCAGGGAACACTCCTCCGGTAAGCAGAAATAAAGAAAAGAAAAAAGTCAAATCACAAGTTCAGTTATTGTCGCCACGCTATTTAGGATCCACACCCGAACAGTTTGCTGCACGAATTTATTTTGACAGTAATGTAGTGAACACTTTTACTCAAGGTGGATTAACAGAAGAGCGTTTTCAGAAAATACTCACCATCATTCGCAACTATCCTCGTGGCGAATATGTAATTGACTTAGGAGTAAGCGATAAACAGAAAAATGCTTTTGCCGATTACCTGCAACAAAAGTTACTTCAACACGATATAGCCTTGAATCAACTGAGTATTCAAAGTACCACACCTGTAAAAAATAAAAAGTCGAGACAATTGATGAATGAACCGGCCACTACTTATGTGGTGTTGCTTATAAAACAGAAAAGCCGCCCTTCCGAAGAATGACGGCTGTCTCTGATATGAAAAAACAAACTACCCTTACTTGATTTCTATTTTTAAACTGTTGTCTTTAGGCTCTGCTTTAGGCAGAATCAGGTTCAGAATTCCGTCTTTAAACTCCGCCTGAATACTTTCTTTGTTTACGGTTTCAGGCAGCGAAAAGCTGCGGGAGAATGAACCGTAGTGATTTTCTACCAAATGGTACTTGGCCTCTTTTTGTTCGTTTTGAAACTTGCGCTCTCCGCTAATGGTGAGTACATCGTTTTTGAGGTCAATCTTAATGTCCTCTTTCTTCAAACCCGGTAATGAGGCGTGCACTTCAAACTGATTATCTTTTTCTACAATGTCCACTTTGGGTGAGAAAAAACGATTGTCGCTGGCTGTGTCGGGGAAAAAATCACCCACCATGCTGTTGAAGAATTTAGGAAACAAAGTGTCCCTTAGTAATTCGTTGTTGTTTTTAAATCTTACGAGTGTCATATGCTTAGTATTTTATTTTTAAGTTGATACCCGAATTTATCAAAGGGTAAACCACTCGCATTTTTGAAGACAAAATGACCGAAAATGAGTGTATTTGCGAATAAAATGAAGACATAGTGTCTGTTTCGTGCAATTTTAATGCATAAAACGTCACCAAACTGAAAGTTGAAACTGATATTTTTATAAGAAATTACATCCGTTCAGGAGCTGCAATCCCCAAAAGGTTGAGGCTTTTCTTCAACACTGTTTTAGTGAGCATACACAATTGCAAACGCATGTTGCGAATGGCTATGTCCTCTTCCCGTAAAATGGTGTGTTCGTGGTAAAATTTGTTGTAGGCCTTAGCTACTTCATACACGTAATTTGCCACCAAAGCCGGGCTATACGCCTCTGATGCCGCATCAATTACAGATGGAAAACGGTACAACGTATTAATGAGTTCCTTTTCTGATGCTTGAAGTGGCACTGCTTCACTTTTGGTAACAGCCGTTACATCTGCTACGCGAAGTATGGATGAAATACGGGCACAGGTATATTGAATGAACGGGCCGGTATTGCCTTGAAAATCGATACTCT
>DATGWX010000244.1:0-2001 GCA_035299275.1 Bacteroidia bacterium | reverse complement strand
TTGGGGTATACCTGTACTCCGTTTAATGTGGCAAGGCTGTTATCCGACAGTGCCACCGATACCTGTATTGTTTTTACTTCGCCTGTACAGCCGTTTACTGCGGTTTCCTGCACCTCAACTTTGCCCAACTGCGGGTTATTGCCCCACTGCACCGAGATGGTGTTGCTGTTGCCTCCGGCTATTTGCACACCACCTGTTATGGTCCATGTGTAAACCGAACCTGTAGTGCCGGGCAACACCTGATAGGTAGTGAGCATATTGCGACTGACCTGCGTGGCTCCCGTAATACCGGGTGTTACCGGTGTGGGTTTAACGGTAAGGTTCACGTACTGCTGTGAGAGGTTGCTGCATCCGTAAACATTGGTTACCTGCAAACGGTAACTGCCATCCAGAAAAGCAGGAAAATCTTTGATGGTGGCACCTGCCAAAGATTGCCCGTTGCGGAACCACTGGTAGTTGATATCCGTGCCGTTCACTCCCTGAAGTAACAGGTTGTTGCCTGAGCACAACACCGTATCTCCCGTGTAAGTGAAAGAGGAAAAGGTAACCGGTGCAATGGTAATGTCTACACCGTTATCTGCTGAAAGAGTGCTGGGAAAAGTAGCTTCCAACCGAATGCGGTAACGTGTTCCCGGCAACAAAAAAGTAGGCACATATACGGAATACAACTGCCCTACGCGCGAGTTCAAAATACCCAATAAGGTGGAGTTAGAGAAATCACCCGCAGTATCAGAGAGGTAAATGTAAAACTGATTGCCGGTACCAAATGCTTCGGTTGTGGCAATGGAAAGTTGTAACGAATCATGCGTACACACTTTTGTTTTTTGCACCGTAAACGTAAGGGCAGGATTGATGCCGACAAACATCACCGTGGAATCGCGCATGGGGCAGGCACCGTTAAATGCATACAGTTTTACCTGATAAGAACCTGCAGTGGCGTAAGTATAATTGGGAGAAAACTGTGTGCTCTGTTGTCCGTTGCCGTAGTTCCAGATATAAGAGGCCGCTCCGGTGGAGGTGTTGTTAAAATTAACCGTTAACCCGAATTGGGTGAATGTAAAAGCAGCCTTAGGAAAATCATTGCACAGAAAAAACGATTGTGTTTCATACAAACTCCATCGGCCATCTGCATCTTTCACACGCACATGAATGGAGTGCCAGCCTGTATCTAAAGTTGCAATAGAAATAAGCGGAGAAATATCCACTGAATCTGATGCCGAAATGGTAAGTGCAGTTCCGTTGCCAAAACCCGGGTCGCTGTGGTCAAAGAAATATTCCACCGCTTGCAAGGTGGCCGCAGGCTGTTCTTCTTCTACCAGAAAAAAAGCGCCTGCTTCATAGTGGCTCCATTGGTTGTATGAATTAAGGTAACGCAAAAAACACGTTGTGCCTGCCGGTACTTAACCCGTTAATGGAAAGACCCAGATTATTCCAGTTAATGGAATCTGTAGCGCTGAATGTGATGGGAATTGCGTTTCCTGAACCCGGGTCGATATCATAAAAATATTCGCCTTTGGTAATTTTTGAATTGAGCGAAATACTATCATACACATACACCTGAGCTGTTTCATACATGCTCCAGCGGTTAAGGGAATCTTTTACCCGGATACTGAGTCGGTGTTTACCAACTGCCAAAGTTGATGTAGCCAGATTAAAGGTGTGATTAATGGAATCAGCCTGAGTGAAAGAAAATGCAGTGCCGGTATTTTGCCCGCCATCTGTTCCTGTAAATGTTTCACCGGCTGTTAAGGCTGAAGCAAATGTTTCTTCGGGATAAACATAAAACTGTTGTGCATCGTACAAACTCCACACTCCTGCGGAATCCATTACCCGCACACAGAGGCGGTGAAAGCCGGCAGAGAGCGATGTGGTGCTGAGTGAGGTGGTGATGTTAATACTATCCGCAGGCGTTACACTTAAAGCCGTAGCATTGCCGAAACCGGGATCGGTATCAAAAAAATACTCGACCCGTTCAATGCGTTGCGCAAAAACAGCCACATG
>DATGWX010000243.1:0-6391 GCA_035299275.1 Bacteroidia bacterium | reverse complement strand
GTGCCTGTAGTTATTGGCATTGCTAATGGCATAGGAGCCAACCCTGTTTTATTTGCTCTTCCTGTAACCATTGCTACCAGTTACGGATTTATGATGCCAATCTCCACACCACCTAATGCCATTGTGTATGCTACAGGTTACATTCGCATGAAACACATGATACGTGCCGGATTTTGGCTGGATATGATTGGTTTAGTATTGGTGAGTGTTTTTATTGTTAGTGTGTTCGATTGGGTTTTCTGAGGAAACTTTGAATTTATGAAGTAGATTGCATACCCCGAATTCAACATGAAAGTTACATTTTTAGGTACCGGTACTTCACAGGGTGTGCCCATTATAGCCTGCCCGTGTAACGTCTGTCAATCAGCAGATGAACGTGATAAACGGTTGCGCAGTGCCGTTATGCTTCATGTTCACGGGTTAAATATTGTTATTGATACCGGACCTGATTTTCGTCAGCAGATGCTGAGAGCAGGAGTGAAGCACCTTGACGGTATTGTATTTACTCATGCCCACAAAGACCACATAGCCGGTTTTGATGACATACGTGCGTTCAATTACGTGCAGAAAGAAAAGATGGATGTTTTTGCTGACCTTATAGTTCAAAAACAAATGCAACGGGAGTTTTATTATATTTTCGAAGAACAGAAATATCCCGGCATTCCTGAGATTAATCTTCACACCATTAACACAGATAAATTTGATGTAAAAGGAGTGGAGTTCACTCCCATTCAGGTAATGCACTACCGCTTACCCGTGCTGGGTTTCAGGGTTGGTGACTTCACATATATTACTGATGCGAACTATATTTCAGATGAAGAGAAAGAGAAGATAAAAGGCAGTCGTGTATTGGTACTCAACGCACTTAGAAGAGAGTCGCACATCTCTCATTACACCTTAGATCAAGCCATTGACTTAGCCAATGAACTGGGCGCAGAAATCACTTACCTCACTCACATCAGTCACCAGTTAGGGAAGCATGAAGAAGTGGACTACGAGTTGCCACCTCACATCCGGCTGGCTTATGACGGATTGGAGATAAACCTGTAATTGTGAAATTCACCGCTCAACTGGTTGCACAATTGGCAGATGCTTTTGCCTCAAAATTAAACGGTTGCCATTTTGAAGAAGCGTTTTCAGGAGATAAAGATGAGTTAGTCATCGTATTCCAACGTGGAAATGAATCCATAAGCCTGAGTTTTATATGGAGGTTCAATAATTTGTTTTTACTATTCAGCGATGAACAAAAATCAAAACCAACTCCCCACAACCGATACTTTAATGAACTGAAGGGATTATCATTAAACGGAGTTTTTCGGCATAATCAAAACCGCTCATTTCACATAGAACTGGAAAATGGCTATACATTACTCTTCAAATTGTATGGGGCATTGGGTAATGTATTTTTATTGCAAAACAACTTACTGTTGTATCATTTCCGTAAAACCATTTCGGCTGATTACTCTTTTGATGCAGCAACTTTATTCAGCGAATTTCATCCCGAGGCAGCGGGCAAAATCCCATCTGATTCAGACGTTATATATGAACTGAACAGTATTCAGTTAAAGGAACTCAAAGCGCTTAATTTCGAAGAAAAGAAAAAGCAAGCTCTTCAACGTTGTCGCAATGAGCTGAAACGTTGTCAGCAACTTAGAGTGAAGTCAGCGGGTGCCTTACTGGTGTTAAAACAAGAGATACCGGCTGAAGAAATAGGCCATATACTCATGGCCAATATGCACGTTATTCCATCTGGCATCAAAGAAATAACGTTAGATGATTTTTACAGGAATGCACCAATTACCATCCGTTTGAAAGAACAATTGTCAGCACAACAAAATGCAGAATATTATTACCGCAAGTCAAGAAACAGAAAACTGGAAGAGCAGGAGTTGTTGGTAAAAATCAAAACTGCAGACGAGCAAATAAAACACTTAACAGAAGAGTTAGCCACACTTGATCAAGCCGGTTCAATTAGAGAACTAAGACAACTTGAGCCGCCAACAAAGAAGGGAACAGATAAGACCACATCAGTGCATTTTCATTTGTTTGAACTTGACGGTTATAAAATTATGGTGGGGAAAAAAGCCAGTTCCAATGATGAACTTACTTTTAAAATAGCCTCAAAAAGTGATTGGTGGCTGCATGCTAAAGACGTTAGCGGCTCTCATGTAATTGTAAAAAGCAAGACAGAGCAAACGGAGTTACCCGGCAATGTACTGGCTTTTGCTGCTTCACTTGCAGCAGGTTTTTCAAAGTCGCAGCACAGTTTAATGGTTCCGGTAATGTACACTCAACGTAAACTGGTGCGCAAACCTAAGGGGGCTTTACCTGGCGAAGTTATCTGCGAACGTTACGAGTTGATTATGGCAGAGCCGTATAAAAAAACAAGAGGACCGAAGTCCTCCTGAAGTTTTAGTTTGGTTTTGGTTAGCTAACACAATAGCAATAGATCAGTTATTCTCTGTGAACATAATCGGAGGAGCTGAGCCTGATGGATCAAATTCCTTCGTGTTCACATACAACACCCCGTTTTCTTTCTTTATATAGGTAATGGTTTTTTCTTTACGATTTACATACACATTTTCCATTATCCGTTGAGAGATAAGTTCCATGTGTTGCTTTATTTCAGTGTATTGTGATTTGTCTATAGACAAGGTGTATTCTATGCACACATTATTGGCATCAAATTTCCATTGAGCAGTGTCCTTGCCTTCTACTAAGGAGATGACAGAGTAATCGGAGTAGTTGGAAATGTGATACGTTGCTTTTTCCTGCTTTAAAATCTGTTCAACGTTGCTCATTTTATATCTGATATAATCCTGAGCCTTGGCTTTGCTGATGTCTCCCAGTACCCACATAGCCAGTAGGTAAAAGGCATTTTTAATTTTACTCATGGTTTTGGTTTGATTTAATATTCAAATACAAAGCTATCGTTCAGAGCAATTCTATGAAACACACTTTCCCACGTGTTTAGTGTTAATTGTATTTTAAAATGAACATATTTACATATTTTCATATAAAATATCAGAAAATAAAAAAAGCCCTGAAAAATTCAGGGCTTTTTAAAATCGATCAGAGTTTACTTAAGCTACCGCTGCGCTGTGTTTTGTTGCCAGATAACGTTCGGCATCTAAAGCGGCCATGCATCCTGTGCCTGCTGCTGTTATTGCCTGGCGGTAAACTTTATCCTGTGCATCTCCGCAGGCAAATACACCTTCAATATTAGTTTTGCTGGTGCCCGGGATAGTTTTGATGTACCCTTGTTCATCTAAATCAATCCACGGAGAGAAGATTTGAGTGTTAGGAGTGTGACCAATGGCAACAAAGAAACCGCTTATGGCCAATTCCCTTGTTTCATGAGTTACATTATTTTTTACTCTTACACCGCTTACTTTATCTTCTCCTAAAATCTCCTCAGTTTCTGTACTGAAGAGGACTTCAATGTTAGGAGTAGTGAGCACACGTTGTTGCATGGCTTTAGATGCTCTGAACTGATCTTTGCGCACCAGCATATATACTTTGTTACAAAGCTTGGCCAGATAAGATGCTTCTTCACATGCTGTATCGCCTGCGCCTACAATAGCCACATCTTTGCCACGGAAGAAAAATCCGTCACATACCGCACAGGCTGAAACACCTCTGCTATTAAGACGTTGCTCTGAAGGAATGCCCAGCCATTTAGCTGATGCACCGGTGGATATAATTACGGTCTCGGCCAGTATCTCTTTGCTTTCATCGATGGTAAGTTTGTAAGGTTGTGCAGAGAAATCAACTGCTGTTACCATGCCGTAGCGAACATCAGCACCTAAACGCACAGCCTGTTCTTTAAACAGATTCATCATTTCAGGGCCTTGTATGCCATGTGGGTAACCAGGGTAATTCTCTACTTCTGTGGTGATGGTTAATTGCCCACCCGGTTGCATACCTTCATATAAAACCGGTTTCATATCAGCCCGTGCAGCATAAATGGCTGCAGTATATCCGGCAGGTCCTGAACCTATAATTACGCATTCGTGTTTTTCTGTTGTCGACATATGTTATCTGTATTTTAAGGGTTGCAAATTGATAATTTTCAGCCTTTTTTCAGACTGAAGTTACAAACAAATTACTGAGCAAAAGTTTTGCCCGTTGAATTTATTCAGAAATAATGGCAGCAACCTGTGGATAGTAATACATTTGTGTCATGAAATGGATGTTAGACATCAGTATTCCCGAGCCTGAAAGGAAACTTTCTTACGATGACACCTTACTGCTTATTGGTTCCTGCTTTACAGCCAATGTAGGTAAGGCATTGGAAGAACTTAAGTTTCGCACACTTTATAACCCTACAGGCATTTTGTTCGACCCAATCAGTGTTGCACGTCATCTGCAGGATTACACACACAAAAAAGTCTACCAACCGCACGACCTCTTTGAACTGAACAGTATTTGGAACAGCTGGCTGCACCACAGTAGTTTTTCATCAACAGACAGGATTCAATCTCTGGAGCTTATAAACAGTTCCATAGAAAAGGCTCATCGTCACCTTCAGGAAAGCAATATGCTGCTCATCACTTTGGGTACCGCATTTTCTTACCGCCATCAACCTGATAATATTCCTGTGGCGAACTGCCACAAAGCCCCTGCTGCAGCTTTTATCAAGCATCTTTTGAAAGCAGAGGAGATAGTCAATGCATTGAAACAAGCCATTCACCCTGTGTTGGAAAGCAATAAAAACCTGCAAGTGGTATTTACCATAAGTCCGGTGAGACATATACGCGATGGCGTGATTGAAAACAACAGGAGCAAAGCCCGATTAATTGAGGCGGTACATCAATTAGTGGAAGAAAATGAGCGTTTGCTGTATTTTCCATCCTATGAGATTGTAATTGATGTTTTGCGTGATTACCGCTTCTATGATGCTGATTTGGTTCACCCCAACTATGCGGCTACGCAACATGTATTTGATTTGTTTTGTAAACATTACATGGACAAAGGGACTCTGAGTTTGATGGAAGATGTACATAAACTTGTTTTGGCGAAGAACCATAAACCGCAGCACCCTGATTCAACCGCACATCAACAATTCAGGAAAGTGCAAATGCAAAAGCTGGAAGATTTGAAATCTAAACTTCCTCAATTAAATTGGGAAGAAGAAGAGGAAGCCCTTAGGTAGAACTACACTGAAGAATACCCCTAAAAACAAAAAATCCCGATTCAAAGAACCAGGATTGCTGTTGGCGGAGAGAGAGGGATTCGAACCCCCGGACCTGTTACAGTCAACAGTTTTCAAGACTGCCGCAATCGACCGCTCTGCCATCTCTCCGCTGCGAAAGTAATAAAACGAAAAGTTTTAACAAGGAGAAATTTTAAAATTGCTTACTACGCCCTTGTTTACAGGCATTAATATCCTAAAATGTGCATCATGGAGTCAGCGTTCTGCTGTTCAGCAAACACATTATAGGTAAAATTACCTTGCTCATCTTTGTCAATAATGATGTGTCGGGGAGCAGGAATAAGGCAATGTTGAATACCACCGTACCCTCCTAAAGATTCCTGATAGGCTCCGGTATGGAAAAAACCCATGTATAGTTTTTCTCCAGGTTTTATTTTGGGCATAAACACCTGATTGGTATTGGTATCACTGTTGTAAAAATCCTGGCTGTCGCAGGTAATCCCACCTAAATTGATGCGCTGAAATTCTTTTTCCCACTGGTTAATGGCCAGCAAAATGAATTTTTGCCCTATGCCCCAGGTATCAGGAAGAGTAGTGATAAATGAACTGTCAATCATGTACCACAGTTCTTTATCGTTCTGTTGTTTCTGGCCGATGATGGAATACAACATACCACCACTTTCGCCTACCGTAAAGGAACCAAACTCCGTTATGATATTAGGTGCCGGTACATTGCGCGATTCACATATGGTTTTGATGTAAAACACAATCTGGTCAATCATGTACTCGTAGTCATACTCCACACCCAGCGAGGTATAAATGGGCATACCGCCACCAATATCCAGGGTATCTAAGGTATCGCAGGTTTCTTTTACATCACAATATACATTAACCAATCGGGTAAGCTCACTCCAAAAGTAAGTTGTATCGCGAATGCCTGTATTAACAAAAAAGTGCAGCAGGTTGAGCGTGTATCTGGGGGTGTTTTTGATGCGGTTTTGGTACAAATCCAAAATACGTTTGGAACTCATACCCAAACGCGAGGTATACACTAGTGAATTGGGTTCTTCCTCTGTGGCAATGCGAATGCCCAGTTTCAGTTCACTAAGTTCATGGTGATCAAACAAGTCCAGTTCTTCCGGATTATCGAGTACCGGAATGATGTTTACAAATCCCTGATTGGAAAGATTGACCACTTTTTGTACGTAAGCAGCAGTTTTAAAGCCGTTGCACACA